>JALYGX010000412.1 GCA_030776905.1 Cyanobacteriota bacterium
GGGTTATACAGTGTGTACGCCACCGTGGGGGGAAGTGTCGGAGAATTCAGCATTTTACAACAGCTTGCAGGAAATTCAAGAACAACTGTTGCAGCAACTCGCTCCTGGTTTAATGGTAGCGGTGCCCCCCGATAGCTTTCATTTAACTCTGGCGGACTTGATTTGGGACAGTGCCTATCGGCATGCCCAACGTGAAAATCCGAATTTTGAGAAGCAACTACAAGAGCGCATACAAGAAAGTTTTCAAAAGTATCAGCAGACAATGGCTAGGGGCAATCCGATTGGCTGGCAGCTATTAGGATTGATGATCAGACCCCGTGCGATCGCTGTTTGTTTGGCACCAAAAGACGAAGACTCCTACAAGCGGATGTTGGAATTTCGTCGGTTCATTTATCAAAATTCTGGTTTGATTGGTTTGGGTATCGAACAGCAATATCACTTTACTTCCCACATTACACTGGGGTATTTTGGCTCAATTGCACCCAATCTGGATCGCGATCTGCTCGCCAACACCTTATCGGAATTCAACAGGCAATCGCTACCACTAGAACTAATCCCACTGCGTATTCAAAGGGCGGAACTCCGAAAGTTTGACGATATGATGCGTTACTATCGCGAACCGGACTGGCCCGTTTTGGAGTTTTAAAGAGTAAGGTGATTTTATGAGCTTGCCAATCCATCCCATCATGGAGCAGAGTTTTGCCGTCATTGACCGAGAGATTGGCGAACATCACTTTACACCCGCTGAATATGCGATCGCCCGACGGGTAATTCACAGTACGGCTGACTTTGAATTTGCTGAAGCTATTCACTTTAGTCCGGATGCGATCGCCTCTGGCATCAAAGCGATCCAGCAGCGAACGCCAATTATCACCGATGTCGGTATGGTGAAACAGGGGGTAGCAGGAATGGTGGAAAATACGTTCGGTAACCCCCTGATCGCGGCGGTAACACAAGCCCCATTAGCACAGCCAGGAAAAACACGAACAGAAACGGGCTTAATGCGATGCTTTGAGGACTATCCGGGTGCTATTTTTGTCATCGGCAATGCCCCTACTGCCCTGTTGTCTCTATGTGCCCAGTTGCCAACCGCGCCCATACAACCAGCTTTAGTAATTGGCGCACCCGTTGGATTTATCTCAGTGATAGAGTCAAAAGCTGCCTTGGCAAAAACACCCGTGCCTCAAATTCGTGTTGAGGGACGTAAGGGAGGCTCAACCGTCGCCGCCGCTATCCTTAATGCTCTTATTGTCTTAGCGTGGGAGGATGAGGGTTGTTAGTTGTTTGTCCTTTGCTCCGCAAGCTAATGACTAATGACCAATGACCAACTATGGCACCAGTACACGTTGTAGGAATTGGCTTAAAGGGTGCAGCCGGACTGACAGATACAGTACGGCAACTGGTGCAACGGGCAACTTTATTAATAGGAAGCGATCGCCATTTGGGTTACTTTCCTTATCTCCCTGTCCCACGCCTAGTACTAGGAGATTTTGCCCAAGCCATTCGAGAAATTCGCACCCAACTAGCAACGGGTGATACTAACAACTGCATTGTCGTGTTAGTCAGCGGCGACCCCCTCTTTTTTGGCTTGGGGCGCTTGTTGTTGGAGGAACTGCCACGAGAGCAGCTAACCTTTCATCCCCATCTGAGTGCCGTTCAGCTAGCGTTCCACCGCATTAAAGTTCCTTGGCAGGATGCCCGTGTTATCAGTGCCCACGGGCGCTCCCTGGATGAGCTAATTCAAGCACTACAGCAGGGAGTTGAGAAGATTGCAGTGTTGACAGATAAGACAAATACGCCCGGTGCGATCGCTTGTCTGTTGCAAGGGTTGGATTTACCAATTGACTACCAGTTCTGGGTGTGTGAAAGCCTGGGAGGTACTGAGGAGCAGGTTCGGTGCTTGTCATTGGATGGTGTATTAAATGATCAGTTTGCACCGCTGAATATCGTCGTATTACTCCGTCAGTCTGAGGCAATTGATAAACCTCTGGATGTTAACTCCTTACCCATGCTGGGATTACCTGACGAGACGTTTGTCAGTTTTACTGATCGCCCCGGTTTGATGACGAAGCGCGAAGTCCGGATTCTTATCTTAGGAGAACTTGCCCTACAACCGGAACAAATCATCTGGGATATCGGCGCGGGAACAGGTTCGGTTTCGATTGAGATGGCTCGCTTGTCTGAAACCTCTCAGATATATGCCATTGAGAAAACGGCAATTGGTAGTGCTTTGATCGAACAGAACTGCCGACGCCTCCAAGTCAAAAACGTTGTCTCGATCCACGGCACGGCACCTGATATTTTGCAGCACCTTCCAGAACCAAACCGTATCTTTATTGGCGGTAGCGGCGGCAACTTAAGTTTAATTCTCGATACCTGTCAAGCCCGATTGTCTCCCCGTGGCATTGTAGTGCTAGCACTGGCAACCTTAGAACATCTCAATACAGCTCTTAGCTGGCTAAACTCGTACCGATGGGATTACCGCTTGTTACAAGTCCAGCTCTCGCGCTCCGTACCCGTGGGGCAGTTGACCCGCTTTACTCCCCTTAACCCCGTCACCATTGTGACGGCTACTCGTCCAATAAACTCTCGTTTTTGGGAATAGGGAATAGTCATACCAATTGGGTTTGAGTTTGACACCTATTCTCTAATTGCTCCCCCTTGAATTCGGGGGGCTGGGGGGGTCAACTGTAACATTGAAAAAGCCAATTGGTATCAGCCCAATTCCCAATTCCCAATTGGCTAGAGAGTTTTAGTTAACCTTCCCTCCTCTTGCTGCTGAAACTGTTCGCCTACAAAAGTGAGAGAATCAGCTAAGTGCTGACGCCAGTAACGCCAGGTGTGTTCGCCAGGAAATTCATGAACGACATTGGCGATCTTGAGCTGCTTAAGCCTGGTTTGAAACTGTCGATTTTGGGTAAGAGCGAAGCGATCCCCTTGACCTGCATCCAGGTAAATCCGCAATTTTTGGCGTTGTTGAGAACTTAGGGTTCTCACCAAGTCAATCGGACTATTCCGGGAACCACTCTTATCTCGAAAGTAACCGCTGTGGCTGAACAAGATGGAAAAGTGATTCAAGTGATGCAATCCAACATTCATAGCACCCCAACCACCTGAAGAAAGCCCTCCTATCGCCCAGTAATTTGGTGCTGGAAGAGTGCGGTAGCGTAACTGAACAAGTTTTACCAATTCATTACCAATGTGAGTAGCGATTTTGCCCTTGGGTCCATCAATGTAGGCTGGATCTCGAAGACCAGTGGTGCCCCGCTGGTCATAACCATCTGGCGTGATGATGATGCTGGGTGGAAGCTTACCTGTTGCATAGAGTGTCTCAAGGGTGACTAAGGCAGATCCCTTTTCTTTTTCAAACCAAGATTTGGGAGTGCCATGTCCTCCGTGCAGGAGAAAAATCACAGGATAGCGCTGTTGGGGATTTTGATCATAGCCAGGAGGGAGAGCAACTCCGTAGGTGCGCCTTCCACGCATTGCACGACTGTTATACGTTTCAAGCTTGTAACTTAAAGGAGCCTCGGTGACAACAGGGGAAGCTTCAGTTTCATTTAGCTGTGAAACATTGAGTTGTGAAACACTGGGGTATGAAGCATTGGATTGCGGAACACTTGTACTCACAGCGGGCTTGCCAGCAAAACCCGTTAGAGCCAGACTTAGTGCCGCCCCAATCATCCCAGCTTGTTTGTACGTCATTACTGTTTATTCTCTACCTAAACCTGAGTTATGTGCTGACTGGGGTAGCTTTTGCTAACTACTACCCAGCTAAAGCTTAATTTTCGGGCAGATTAAATCTTCTACTGTCTGGATTAGAGAATCAATGGTCAGTTCCCTATCGGTTGATAAAAAAAATTGATAACTCAGGCGGTAGTGACTTAGTGGCGATTTGAGGAGTAGGAAAACCCCATAGGTCGAGCCAGGGATTTTCTGTTACGCCGGACTTTGGCACATTGCAATTCTAGTAGTAAGGTAAGCCGTGCAGACCTAGCCCTGTCAAAGTGTTTCTTCTGGATGGGATAAATAAGATTCAAAAATCTCAGGATTTTGTAGGGTGGGTTACCCTGTCGCTAACCCACCGAGCAGAGAAAGTGTTTGGAGCGGAAAATTACACCTAATCTATTTCAATGGATGTCGGTGCTGAACCACTGCCCACAGTAGATGTAGCCGTCAGGGGCTTGCGATAGTCGGCATAAAGGCGATCGCGCCAGTCGAAAAATGTTTCATATACACTACTATCAGCCAAGCCAGGAACTCCTTTTCCTTTGAGAGTTTCCGGCAAATCCAAGTAGGGACCAGCGGGAAACTTGAGCAGCATACTTAAGCCAGCTACTGCAAAATCAGCTAAACAAGGATAGTCTGTGACTAGATAAGGACGATCCAGTAGCAGCAGACTCAGGGCTTCTAGGTCTTGCTTGAGGGCGTCTTTCGCTTCTTTAATCACATCTGAACTAAAACCAACACCAGCGCCCAGAAAATCAAACAATTCTGAAGGGACAGAACCAACTACCGTTTTGAGGAAATCGGGTGTTGTGTTGGGCAAAATCGATGTCCGAAAGCTCTGATTTTGGCTCATCGCCCCAAACAGTGCCTTACGACTTTTCGCACCAATAGACTCGTCTGCCCACTCTTCCATGAGCAAGCACAATCCCCGTTCTTTAGGGTCTGTCGGGATAATCGGTTTGTCAGGATACTTGCGGTCTAGATACATGGCGATCGCAGTCGAGTCACTAATTACCGTAGTGCCATCTTTCAGTACTGGCACCTTTCGTTGACCAGACAGACGGAAGAGATCTAGCTGTCCTACTCCCGGTGTTACTTCAATCTTGCGATAAGCCAGTCCTTTGTAATCCAGGATGAACCGCACCTTTTCTGAGTACTGCGACAGTTCAAATTGGTATAGCTCCAGCATCTTGTATCTCCTCTTTACTTTTTGATTAAACTATACGAACGGGAAAATCCCCCATCTACAAAGATGGGGGAGGATGGCTAGACGCTAAATAAAACACAGCTTCCAAAAAATTTTAAACAGCTCTTCTGGTTACTAAGCCCCAGATGAACATAATAACGATCGCTCCGAGAACTGCAAAGAGGATGCTGGGAAGACTTAATGCACCGGCGGCAGCTCCTCCGCTTGTTCCCAAGAACTGAAGACCTAACCAACCTCCAACCAAAGCTCCTAAAATTCCTAGACCAATCGTTGCAAAGATACCGCCGCCTTGGTGACCTGGATAGATGGCTTTGGCGATCGCACCAGCAATTAGACCTAAAACAATCCAAGCGATAAGACCCATTTTTTTCTCCTTATAAAGCAATTTTTTTTCTTTGGTTTGATAAATTTGGA
>JALYGX010000413.1 GCA_030776905.1 Cyanobacteriota bacterium
CATTGAGTAAATCGATATCAGTACCCGGTCGAATCGCCAGATGTAGGTCAGCCGCCTCCGCCGTGGGTGTCCGCCGGGGGTCTACCACAATCATCTTGACATGGCGGTTTTTCTTATGGTGTTTTGCCAGTCGATTGAAGACAATGGGGTGACACTCGGCGGCATTGGTGCCGATTAAAAAGGCACAATCTGTCAGTTCCAAATCTTCATAGCAACAGGGCGGCCCGTCGGAACCGAAACTTTGGGTATAACCGGCGACGGCAGAAGACATACAGAGCCGGGAGTTGGAGTCAAAGTTATTAGTGCCCAGACAGCCTTTGAGTAGCTTCTGAGCAACGTAGTAGTCTTCGGTTTGCAACTGACCGGAACCATACATACAAATGGCGTCGGCTCCTGTAGTTTTTACCGTGTACTGAAGGCGGCTCACCACGCGCTGAAGAGCTTCTTCCCAGGTGACGCGCTGAAAGGGCTGCTCCAAGGAGTCGCGCATCATCGGATAGCGCAATCGGTTTTTGTGGGTAGATTCCGTTACGGTTGCCCCTTTGACACAAACCATACCTTGACTGGAGGGGTGGGCGCGATCGCCTCGCACTTTCCAAATCGGTGCCCCTTCACTATCTCGATTGGTTTCTTTACCTCGTTGGGCTGGGGGCGAAACTTCCAACCCGCAGCCGACACCACAGTAAGGGCAAAGGGTTCTTACACTGTCTGTCACCTAACTACCTCCAAGATGCACCAACAATAACCGCCCAAACCGTTGGGCGGTGAGTACTTTACGATTAGTCATTTCTTAGTAGTCACTAGTCATTAGTCATTGGCGAAGAACGCATAACTAAGGAGAAAAGCTAGCCTGTAAAGCGACTCGCTCAGATATCTTTACAATTGACCAAGGACGAATCACTAAGCTGCATCATCATGTGCATAACGACGGAACAGGAAGTCCAAAGCATAGTTGCGTAGTTCGTAGTACTGAGGGTCTTCCATGATACGAGCGCGATTTCTAGGGCGTTTGAAGGGAATATCCATTACCTCACCAATGTGAGCGGCAGGCCCGTTTGTCATCATCACGAGTTTGTCGGCTAGGAAGAGTGCTTCATCAATATCGTGGGTAATCATCAGGACAGTAACTTTATGCTCTCTCCAGATTTTCAGCAGTTCTTCTTGCAACTCTTCTTTGGTAATGGCATCCAATGCCCCAAAGGGTTCATCCAAAATCAAGATTTCGGGACGAATGGCTAGGGCACGAGCGATCGCAACTCGTTGCTTCATTCCCCCCGATAGCTGCGACGGCTTTTTATCCGCCGCTTCAGTCAGTCCCACCATGTCTAGATGATGCCGCACGATCGCTTTCTTCTCGCCACGGGGTCGGTTGGGGTAAACCGAATCGACGCCCAGGTAAACGTTTTCAAAGGCAGTCAGCCAAGGCAGCAGGGCGTAATTTTGAAACACCATCATCCGGTCTGGGCCGGGTTCGGTGATGTGCTTATTTTGCAGCCGCACTTCACCCTGACTGGGTTGCGAGAAACCCGCCACCATGTTCAGCAATGTTGATTTACCGCAGCCAGAGTGACCGATCAGGCAAACAAACTCGCCTTCTTGAACGGTAAGGTTGACGCCGCTGAGAACCGTGTAGGGTCCAGTGGGAGTCGGATAGACCTTGGAGACATCGTTAATCGCCAGGAAGGGGACACCTGTTTGGGTTTTGGCGTCTTGAGGTTTGACTTGTCGGTTGCGAATGCTATCAGCGTTAAGAGCAGTCATGATTTTAGAGGGGAATAAAGTTTTGAGTTTGAGAATCTTGAGTCGCTTTGTTGTTGAGATTGGGGATTAGTGATGAAGGATTGGGAAAAGGATAAGACGTGGCATCACGCCTATGTTTTCTTGAGACATACCGGCTCAGGGCTTCCCTTCCTCCTTCCTCAGTCCCCAGCCCTAAGCAACTGGCATGGCGACGGCATCGATGTCGATTTCTTCGATCCGAATTTGGCGCTTGATTTCCAGGCTGTTGAGGTAGCCAATTGGGTCGTTTGGGTCAAATACAGTGCCGTCAAATAATTTGATTGGACCGCGATCGCGCCCCATATCCGGTAATTCCAACTGCCGTGCAGCTTCGCCAAAGAGGTCAGCCCGCCGAACCCGCTCAATAATGCTTAACCAGTTTTTCGGGAACGGAGTCAGACCCCAGCGTGCCATCTGAGTCAACACCCACAAAATTTCCACTCGTTCGGGGTAGTTGGTGCGATCAACGAAGAACTGGTTGTAGCGCTGTAGCATTTGGGGCGGGGCGCTAGTTCCGCGATCGTAGGCGTCGAGGAAACCCGGACGGATATCCTTAGCCAAAGAGCCGACGTATTGGTCTTGAGCCAGTAATCCTACAATTTCTTCACGGTTGCGCTGATCATCGCAGTACTGGCAAGCTTCCAACAAGGCTTTGACGAGGGCAAGGTGAGTTTGCGGGTACTTGTTCGCCCACTCTTCGCGGACACCCAGAACCTTTTCGATATGTCCCGGAAACAGGTCTAAATCCGTAGCCACAACAAAGCCATGCCCTTCATTAACCGCACGAGAGTTCCAGGGTTCGCCCACACAGTAACCATCAATGTTCCCGGCTTTCAGGTTCGATACCATCTGTGGCGGCGGAATCACCGTTAAACTTACATCCTGATCCGGGTCAATTCCTCCTGATGCCAACCAGTAACGCAGCGTCAAGTTGTGCATAGAAGAGGGGTACACCATGCCCAAGGTATGAACCTTATCGGGAGTCGCGTCAAGAGCGGCTTTAAAATCAGCTAGGGTGCGGACGCCTTGGTCGTATAAATGCTTACTCAGGGTGATGGCATTCCCGTTGCGCGATAGCGTCAAGGCACTCACCATTGGCAACGGCGGATTATTGCCTGCCCCCATCGTCAGGCTGATGGGCATCCCCGCCACCATTTGGGCAGCATCCAGTCGTCCGGTTGCCATCCCTTTAGCGATCGCTTTCCAATTGGGTTCGCGGTTTAAGGTGACTTCTTCTAAGCCGTGTTTCTCAAAAAAGCCCTTCTCTTTGGCAACGACTAAGGGCGCACAATCGGTAAGGGGAATAAAACCAATTTCCAGATTGACTTTTTCCAAACCATTGCGGGCAATTACCTGCACTTTCCCAGCTTTGCGCAGCTTGTCTTTCTTCTGCTGATTGAGGAAGTAAATCATCTCATTGCGCCAGCTATAGTAGCTGGGATGATTCACCACCTCCATGCGGCGGCGGGGTCGAGGAATTTCCACATCGATAATTTGCCCGATATGGGACTCTGGCCCGTTGGTGAGCATGACAATCCGGTCGGATAGTAAGAGAGCTTCATCTACATCGTGGGTGACCATGATGCAGGTAACTTGGCTTTCTTCGCAGATTTTCATCAACTGCTCTTGCAAACCACCCCGTGTCAGGGCGTCCAGTGCGCCAAAGGGTTCATCCAATAGCAGCAACTTGGGGCGCAGGGCAAGGGCGCGTGCGATCGCCACCCGCTGCTTCATCCCTCCAGAAAGCTCGCCTGGTTTCTTATGCGCCGCGTGTCGCAGTCCCACCAGATCGATATGGTGTTCGATAATCCCTTTACGTTCGCCTACGGGTCGATTTCCCATCACTTCATCGACACCCAAGGCGATGTTATCGCGGACACTCAGCCAGGGAAGTAGTGAGTAGTTCTGGAACACCACCATGCGATCGGGGCCCGGTTGAGTCACCTGCCGTCCTTCCAGGATGACGCCGCCCTGAGTTGGTTGATCCAGACCCGCAATGATATTCAACAAGGTGGATTTACCACAGCCTGAGTGTCCAATTAAGGTAACAAACTCGCCTTGTTTAATTTTCAGTTCAATATTCTTCAGCGCTACATAGCTGCCACCGTTTGGCAGTGGAAATACGCGATCAATGTGGTCAACTTCAACAAATACAGACATTTCGTTGCTCCTTAGTTTATTAGTCATTGGTCATTGGTCATTAGTCATTGGTCGTTGGCAAAAAACTCAGGACTAATGACTAGGGACTAATAACTATTTCTTTTCTTCTGGGACAACCTTTGAAGCGATGAAAGCTACCATCCTGTCCAGTAAGAGACCAACTACACCCACATAAACCAGGGCAAGGATAATTTCACTGAGTCGAGAACTGTTGTAAGCATCCCAGATGAAGAAGCCGATACCCACACCACCAACTAGCATTTCAGCGGCAATAATGGCTAACCAAGACAAGCCGATACCAATCCGTAAGCCAGTGAAAATATAGGGAACTGCGGAGGGAAATAGAACTTTAAAGAAATACTTTTGGCGAGAGAGTCGTAACACGCGGGCGACATTTTTGTAATCTTGGGGAATTTGTTGAACGCCAACCGTCGTGTTGATGATAATTGGCCAAATTGCTGTAATAAAGATTACGAAAATTGCTGAAGGATTGGATTGTTTAAATGCCGCCAGCGCGATGGGTAGCCACGCTAATGGGGGAATAGTACGCAAGACCTGAAAAATTGGGTCTAAAGCGTCGTACATGAATTGATTACTGCCAACCAAAATCCCTAAGGAAATACCCACGATGGCAGATAGAGAAAAGCCGATGGCAACCCGGAACAAGCTGGCTTGAATTTGTAACCCCAATCCTTTATCTGTACCGCCATTATCAAAAAGTGGGTTAAGAATCAGAATCCAAGTTTCCTGCACGGTTTTCAAGGGACTTGGCAAATTAGAGGTGGGACTCATGCAGAGGATTTGCCAGATTACCAGAAGAATGGCGATCGCAATCAGCGGACGGATGACTTTTTGCGAGTACTTCTTGAATAGTTCGAGCGGTAAATTTTGTGAAGCCTTGCGTTGAGGACGACTGTCAAGCTGGGTTGTCATTGTAGTTCTAAATAGTCGTGTGATGGAACCAAGAGTGTGTGGGAATTTTCAATGAACGAGCGCTTATCGCTTTTAATTCAAAATTCCCAATCCGCACCAAACTTAGGCTTTCTTAATCTTGAGGCTCTTCAAATACTCATCTGGCTTTTCTGAGTCAAATTTGACGCCATCAAAGAATGTTTCAACCCCACGAGAATCACTAGTCGGAATTTGGTTTTCTGGAACGCCCAGTGCTTTAGCGGCTTCTTTCCACAAATCTGAGCGGTTGACTTGAGCGACCAGTTCCTTGACCTTTGTGTCAGCCGGGATATAGCCCCAACGGATGTTTTCGGTTAGGAACCAGATGTCGTGGCTCTTGTAGGGATAAGAAGCGTTATCTGCCCAGAACTTCATCAACAGAGGGCTGTTCGCTTCAGTCCGCCCAGTGCCGAAGTCAATCTTGCCTTTAGAGCGATCAATAATGTCTTGTTCTGGAACCTTCAACCATTGACGGTCAGCAATAATTTTGACCATCTCTTCTTTGTTTTCGGGTTTATCGCACCACTGTTGTGCTTCCATTACTGCCACTAAGATGGCTTTCGCAGCCTTGGGATTTTTATCAACCCAATCTTTGCGCATCGTTAGGGCTTTTTCTGGATGGTCTTTCCAGAGTTCTCCTGTAATTAGGGCGGTATAGCCCAGTTGTTGGTTAATTAACTGGGCATTCCAGGGTTCTCCCACACAGAAGGCTTCCATACCCCCCACTTTCATATTCGCTACCATTTGGGGCGGTGGTACGGGGACAACGGAAATATCCTTGGTTGGATCAATGCCACCAGCCGCTAACCAGTAGCGCATCCACAGGTCGTGGGTGCCGCCGGGAAAGGTAATCGCTGCCTTCAGGTCTTTTTTACCCGCCGATTTAGTAAAGGCTTCTTTTAGGGCTTTGCTATCTGTGCCCAGTTTCAGGTCTTTGTAGGTATTAGAAACAGAGATAGCCTGACCGTTGGTATTCAACCGCGCCAGGATGTACATGGGTACTGGCTGCTTGGTGATTTTGCCCAAGGTCATCAAGTAAGGCATGGGGGACAAGATATGCGCCCCATCAATGCCGCCGCCACCAGAACCGAGTTCCAAGTTATCGCGAGTAACCGGCCAAGACGCTTGCTTAACAACTTCAACCTCGTCCATGCCGTACTTCTTGAAGTAGCCCCTTGCCTGGGCAACAATTAACGGTGCTGCATCAGTCAGGGCGATAAATCCCAACTTTGCCTTTTTGACTTCTGGGGGGTCGAGTTTCGCGATGGGTTGGCTATCAGCGCTAGATGTGCTGGCTGATGATTTGCTAGAACCTGATCGGTCGAGTGGGCCAGTGCTACAGCCGTGGGCTAAGAGGGAGGTAGCTGTCGCCGCACCTGCGGTAATGATGAATTGTCGTCTGGAAAATTGCGTCATTGCTGGTTAATAATTCTGTTCGATAAGTTTGAGAATTTCCCAAAGCCCTGCGCTTGGAAAGTAAAGATGCACTTAGAGGATGTCTGAAAAGTCTTATTGGCTATTTCAAGGTGATGCTGATTTGGCTGGTGTGCTCTCTTCGGCTCGGCTTTGAAGGAGCTGGCGCGATCGCTCTAGCGGTAGCCCTTTGGGCTAATCACATCCTGACCTAGACGAGAAAATAACTGTTTAAACCGCTTCAGACTGTCACATTTTTGACTTTTCCCACGCCCCTTTCGGTATTTCCTCCTTTAGGAAGACAGTAGGGCTTCCTGCTTCGGCTTTGCTCCGAACTGTTGAATGAGTAAATCTCGCAATACGGGTTTGAGATCTGCGCAGGCAATTCCCTTTTGGATGCAGCTACCGAGTTGAGCGTCTTTCCCGACTTTGCCACCCATATAAAGATCGACGCCTTCGACGGCTTTGCCATCTTTGCGTACCTTAGTACCCATCAGACCAATGTCTGCCACTTGTGGCTGTCCGCAGGAGTTGGGGCAACCTGTCCAGTGAATCCGTACCGTACAAGGTAGAGTAAGTTCGGCTTCGAGTTCCTGGATGGTTGCTACTGCCTGATTCTTCGTTTCAATCAAAGCAAAGTTGCAAAATTGAGCACCCGTGCAAGAAATTAAGGCTCGCGTTAGAGAGTTGGGGTTGATAGAAAACCGCTCTAATAGGGGTTCAGCGCGCAAAGCTTCTAAGCGAGAATCCGGAACGTTGGGGATAATCACGTTTTGTTCAACCGTGAGCCGGATTTCGCCACTACCGTAAACTTCAGCAATTCTTGCCAGGTCGAACATATCCTGAGCATAGAGGCGTCCGACGGGGATGTGCAGTCCGACGTAGTTCAGTCCGGGTTGCTTTTGGGGATAGATGCCGATATGGTCGCGCTTTTCCCAGTCGAATTCATCTTTTTCTGCCTCTGCTTCCAGCTTCCACCCTAGTTGGTTTTCTACTTCAGAGCGAAACGTATCGAGACCCAATTCGTCAATCAGCCACATCAGCCGCGCCTTTTGCCGATTCACTCGTAGTCCGCGATCGCGGTAGACTTCTAAAACGGCTCGGCTCACCTCAACGACATCATCAGGAGTTACCCAAGCCTTGAGGGGAATGGCAGCTTCACAGCGCTTGGCAGAGAAAAAGCCACCGACGACAATGTTGAAACCTAATATGCCATTTTTGTAGGCGGGGACGAAGGCGAGGTCGTTGATTTCAGCGTGAACGCAGTTATCGCGTCCACCAGCGATCGCTATGTTAAATTTTCGCGGCAGGTTGCTAAACTCTGGGTTGCCTTCACCGTGATTGGTGATCATGTCTTGAACCTGCTGCACCATTTCCCGTGTATCAATTAACTCAGCCGCGTCAATTCCAGCAACTGGCGAACCGGTGATATTGCGGACGTTGTCCATCCCGGATTGCACAGAGGTTAGACCTACTGCCTTAAATCGGTTGAAAATATCTGGGATATCCTCTAGCCGGATGCCTCGTAGCTGAAGGTTTTGCCGCGTGGTGATATCGGCATTGCCTTCTTCGCCGTAGCGCTGCACTACTTCCGCTAATACCCGCATTTGAGTAGTCGTGAGAATGCCATTGGGGAGGCGCATCCGCAGCATAAACTTGCCGGGGGTAGCGGGACGGAAGAAAACTCCAACCCACTTGAGTCGATGATCTCGGTCAGTTTCATCAATTTCTTCCCAACCGACTTGGGCAAAATGCTCTAGTTGTTCCTTAACCGCAAGACCATCTTTTTCGGCTTTGAATTTTTCAAATTTATTTAAGCTTGCTGCTGGTCTCGTTGCGCTTATCATAAGTTTTTCCTCTGTGCCTAGCGCTCGATTGCTGGAAAGGTCGTCTAAAGCGCTAATTCGATTGCTCGTTGATGATTCAGGTTATTTAAGCTGGCTCACAGAATTTGTATACTTAGTTACATAATGTTTCGAGGTATGAAGAAAGCGCATACCAAATATGCATTATTTACATAATTTAAAGTGAGATTCATCCTTCCGGTTGATGTAGTCAAAGCTTAGACAGCTATAGGTATTCAAATCCAAGAATGTCTGCTGGCATCCTTATTGCACAACCTAAAGTATTAAGTTTTTTAAAGATTTGTCAAAAATT
>JALYGX010000414.1 GCA_030776905.1 Cyanobacteriota bacterium
AAAATTATCTGTAATTCTGAATAAAAAATTTAATCTCTTCCTCTGCCTCTATCTCCCAGATGACAGAACATGACTTCCCAAATAACCCATAGTAATATCAGCCATAAAAAATGTCAATTTCGGTGGATTTTGGCGTGGGTTATTGACTTTTTTTGAGTCAGGAGATTAGAGTCATCATATATATTTGTTTTTAAGCCATTGCTCAAGATTTTATCAGACAAGCGATCGCTTTTACTTTTGAGAAAGGGATGGGAGAATGAAACTCCAAGCGCTCTCGCCCCAAATCCTTGTTTTGAGGGTTTGAGGAGCCGTTCGCTACGATCGCCTGCTTAGGTGTGCGATCGCCTGCTGTCGCGAGTCGGAGCGCCCGCTGCTGGCACTAACTACTTGTCTGCCCCCTTTTTTCATTGAATTTGAGCTGACCACTTTTCTTTTATTTACACACATCATTCAGACGCGCTCTAGCAGTTTTCCAGCTACTTAAAAAACGCTATATATAGAGGAATGTGCAAGCAGTTATTTACCAACAAGTGCTACAGCACCGCTTTGCAAAACAGGAATTTCAATTCGGAACTCTGCTCCTTGATGGGGTTGAGATAAGCACTTGAGTAAGCCACCGTGCTTATCAACTACAATTTGATAGCTGATGGATAGCCCTAATCCAGTTCCTTTACCCGTTGGTTTTGTGGTGAAGAAGGGATTGAACACCTGTTGTCTAACAGTTTCCGTCATGCCAGGCCCATTATCTTGAACTTGAATCACCACGTTTTTAGAATAACCGGGCTGAGTTTCGTTTCTGACTAGCTTAGTCCGAATAGTGATGCGACTGGGATTCTTTTGAATGTCTTTTAGAGAACGCTGATTGTCGTAGTTTTCTAAAGCATCGATCGCATTTGCCAGAATATTCATAAAGACTTGGTTCAACTGTCCGGCATAGCACTCTACTCGCGGTAAGTCGCCGTACTCTTTGACAATTTCAATAGCAGGATGATCCGGTTTTGCCTTCAGTCGATTTTGCAAAATCATCAATGTGCTGTCAATTCCCTCGTGGATATCAACTGGCTTCATTTCTGCCTCATCCAGCCGCGAGAAGTTTCGCAGCGACAGGACAATTTGACGAATGCGATCGGCTCCTACCTTCATTGAAGTCAGCATTTTGGGCAAATCTTCACTAATGAAGTCCAGCTCGACCTCTTCAATTTTTTCCTGAATTTGGCTATTAGTTGGATAGGTTTGCTGGTAAAGCTGAATCAAGCTTAGTAAATTTTGCGTGTAGTCGGCAGTATGGCTCAGGTTGCCATAGATAAAGTTGACTGGATTATTAATTTCGTGAGCAACACCAGCAACCAGTTGCCCCAAACCAGACATTTTCTCTGCCTGAATAAGCTGTGCTTGAGTTTGCTGTAAGGTTTTGAGTGCCACCTCAGCTTCCTCTTTTGCTTGCCTTAACGCAGCTTCGGCTTGGGTGCGCTCAGTAATATCCAGTGTCAAGGATGCAACTCCAACAATCTTTCCAGCATCCCCTACTAAAGGCGTATTGAACCATTCGCAAATAATGGTTTTGCCGTCTTTCGTAATATTTTCGTTGACGCTGTAGCGTCCTCGGGTGTCAATCAACAGCTCGTTCATAACTTGATCGACTACCTTTCTGGCAGACGCAGGCACAATTAATTCTGCGGCATGGTGTCCGATCGCTTCTGTAGCCGTGTAACCAAAAATCTTCTCTGCCGCTGGATTCCAGGCAGTGACTTTAAAGTTTAAATCCCATTCCACAACTGCCAGTGAACTTTGGCGGAATACAAAAGATAGCCGCTGCTCCGACGTTTTGAGTTCTTCTTCTGCCTGTTTCCGTTCAGTAATGTCAATCCCTGTTTTGATGATGTACTCAATTTCACCTCGATCATCCAGTAAAGCAGTATCTGACCAGGCAATAAGTTTGAGTTGTTGATCTTTGCTCACCCAACTGCCTTCATACTGCTGGGGAAAATTACCAGATTGTAAAGACTCAAAAGCAGTTTTGGCTTGTCCAGCTAAGTCTGAGTTCGGGAACAAGTCCCAAAGGTAGCGCCCTTTCACTTCACTAAACGAGTAATCAGTCATTTGTTCGCAAGCTCGGTTAAAGCGAACGATTTGTCCCTGCGGGTCGAGCACAACTACCAGGGCACCTGCAATTTCAAGAATGGCTGAAACGAAATTGCCTTCCACTTCAACTGCTGTAATCAGTTCCTCTAACTGGGTTGCCATATTGTTAAATGCGATCGCCAATCTCCCCAATTCGTTTTGGCTGTGGATGTTGACCCGTGTATCTAATTGCCCCCCACTGAGTTCAGTAGCTGCCGTGGTTAAGTGCTGGAGCGGCACCACAATTTGCCGAATAAATAGAAAGCCAATGCCAACAGCGACGATCGTCACCACCGCCAATGAGCCTCCCATAACTGAGAGCATTTGGTAAACGGGAGCATACGCCTCAGCCGTTGGTAGATCTACAACCACATTCCAATTCACGCTCCGAACTAAGGCACTGGCTCCCAATACTTCAACCTGCTTTAGACCCTGATAAACGTTAAGGCGCTTAGTATCTTCGGATGCTTTCAAGAATTGAAAAAAGGGGCGCTTAGAAATATCTTGAAGTTGAAACGTTTCTGGCTTACCACCCTTTTGAGCAATGAGAAAATTACGCTCATCAACTACATAGACATAACCCGTCTTGCCCACCTCCGTTTGGGAAACAATAAACCAGAGAAAGTTGAGATTTACCTGCGCTAATAGCACCCCATCCACCTGATCTCGCTCATTCCGAATCGGAACCGCCAGAATGGTGGTTGGTTGGTTTGTTTGAGGATTAATTTCTACAGGACTCACATAATCTTCCTGTTGTTTGAAGGCACGAATAAACAGTGGCGAATTGGCAAAATTTTCTAACTTGAGCGGTTCGTAGGGTGAAACTGACTCGACAACTTGTCCCTTCCGGTTCAAAATGGCAACGGCTTCATAAGCATCATTATGACGAATCAACGCTTCCAACAGGCTCTGCTGCACTTGAGGTTGAAAGTTGGTGAGTCCTTTGACCCTAGCTAAATAGCTCAGTTTTCGTTTCAAGTCATCTAGATAATTATCAATCTGCCCTCCTGCTGTATGGCTACGCTCTTGTTGGAGCGATCGCGATTGCTGGATCTGCGCCTGAAAGCTGAGGTAGATCAGCAAGCCACCTGTGGGCAGTAAGCTCAGGAGAACCAAAAATAT
>JALYGX010000415.1 GCA_030776905.1 Cyanobacteriota bacterium
AAACCTGTGACAACGACCATCCAAAAATAATTGGGGTGAATTAGCAAATTTAACTCATTATTCAGCCAGTATTTCAGCAACAAGATACCCCAGGCGGCTAGGGCAAATATATCCAACAGAGGTAGAAAAAAGTTTTGTAGATTAGGGCGTTGCCGACTGACGCGCCCTGAATTTAGATTTGAACTCATAATTTTCTAGTTATTGGTCGTCGAGCATTATTCATTAGTTATTGGTAAATAACAAATAATAAATAACAAACAAAATTAGCTAATATGCAAGTTAACAAACAACGTCAATAAAAAGGTCAACTGGGCGGCTAAGGCAAATATATAAATGATTGCCCGTCCCTTAAATACGGATAGCATCAAGCCCAGCGCTTTGAGGTCAATCATCGGACCAAATACCAGAAAGGCTAACAAGGAGCCACTGGTAAAGGTTGAGGCAAAGGCGAGGGCAAAAAATGAATCGACTGTCGAACAAATTGATACTACCGCCGCCAAAACCATCATGGCTAAAATTGACGTTACTGGTCCCTGCCCTAAGCTGAGGATAATTTCACGAGGCATGGCGACTTGAATGACTGCCGCGATCGCACTTCCCAGCACCAGTACGCCTCCCAACTCCCGCAACTCCTGTACTGTATTCTCTAACAACAGACGCAGTAGGTCAGGTAGGGGTTTGGTTGGTTTAGTCGCTGCTAAAGAGGCTTGTAAAACCGTAGCATCCATTCTGACAGGCGCTCCCGGTTGACCGAGTAAAAAAGAGCCAGATTGCAGCAGTGTTGAGGTTGAATCTTTTTGGGTAAGGGAGGGCTTCAAACCCGTTCCTTTATCGCTCACTGGAAGTAGCATAGAGCGACTTGCCGTTGATTGCAGTAGTGGACGCAAGTCGGCTTGGGCACTAAATACGCAGGCGATCAGGGTAGCAATGCCCAAGGAAAATAACACCCGCAATACTACGATTTCTGGCTGATCTCGAAACGCCACCCACGTTGACCAAATCACGATGGGATTAATGGTTGGTGCTGCCAGCAAAAAGCCAATTGCCACAGGCGCTGGTGCGCCTTGGAGTAGTAGACGCCGCGCTACCGGAACGTTGCCACACTCGCACACTGGGAATAAAAAGCCCCCGCAACTACCAACGATTGCCCCAAGGATCGGGTTTCGAGGCATGGCAGCAATCAACTTGCGTTCATCGACAAACAACAATAGCAACCCGGAAAGCAAAACCCCTAGTAGCAAAAAAGGCATTGCCTCGACCAGCAAACTCAAGAAAAGGGTAAAGGCGTTGTTTAGCTGATTCATGCGTTTTGAGCGTGAGGAGGGTTTCTACCTGAAAGATGCAGCAAGCGCCATTCTATCGAAAAAGAACGGTCATACTTTTAATCCCATAGATTTCTCCCTTGACAAGGACAATTGAAGAAAAGTTGCGAATTTGTGGAATTAGAGCCTCTGACGGCTAAATAGGGCTTGCCCACGAATAATCCAATCATCAGTATTGTAGGGCGGGTATCTTGCTGCCCCTCTCACCAGAGAAAACTTTGGTGCCGACACCTCAACGCATAAATTAATATAATGAATCTAGAAATGCGATTCCGGTCACATCTACCCGAAGGCATTGCCGTCGCTAGTTCGGCTGCACGAAAGTCAAAAAAATTCGGGTAGACTTGTTGTGTGAGTGGCTGTCAAAAGTGCGATCGCTAGACGCCTCACCTCTACACTGAAGGGGGAGATGAAATAGTTGTGGCAAAGAAAGATAAAACGGAAGCAGAGACTAAAGACAAAGAAACAGCATCTGGGTTTAACCTGACAAACTTTTTTCAGGAAACCAAAGAAGAACTCGCTAAAGTAGTTTGGCCCAGTCGGCAGCAGTTAATTAGCGAATCAGCTGCTGTGCTACTGATGGTAATCCTAAGCGCAACCTTGATTTATTTGGTAGATGGCTTATTCGTGTGGGTATCAGGACAGGTATTTCAATGAGTTTTGCTACAGACGAATCATCCGATTTCAATCAAGAGTCACCAGACCCTCAAACAGCCAATTGGTATGCCGTTCAGGTTGCATCTGGCTGTGAAAAGCGAGTCAAGACTAACCTGGAACAGCGCGTTCAAACCCTGGATGTAGCTGACCGGATTTTAAGAGTGCAGATTCCGCAGACGCCAACGGTGAAAATCCGTAAGGATGGTTCTCGGCAACACTCAGAAGAAAAAGTCTTCCCTGGCTACGTATTAGTCCAAATGGTCATGGATGACGACGCTTGGCAGGTTGTCAAAAATACGCCAAATGTGATTAATTTTGTCGGGGCAGAACAGAAACGTCGCTACGGGAGAGGGCGTGGTCATGTTAAGCCAATGCCTTTGAGTCCGGGAGAAGTCGAACGGATATTCAAACAAGCCCAGGAACAAGAGCCAGTTGTCAAAATTGATATGGCAGTTGGTGATAAAATCCTGGTTCTGTCGGGTCCGTTTAAAGATTTTGAAGGTGAGGTCATTGAAGTAAGCCCCGAAAGGAGCAAGCTGAAGGCGTTACTCTCAATTTTTGGGCGGGATACGCCAGTGGAATTGGAATTTAATCAGGTTGAAAAAACAGGCTAGAAATGGCAAAAAAAGTCGTTGCAATGATTAAGTTGGCTCTCAACGCTGGGAAAGCCAACCCTGCCCCGCCAGTGGGTCCAGCTTTGGGTCAGCATGGTGTTAACATCATGGCGTTCTGCAAAGAGTACAACGCCAAGACAGCTGACCAAGCGGGAATGGTGGTGCCAGTAGAAATTTCGGTTTTTGAGGATCGTAGCTTTACGTTTGTCCTCAAAACCCCACCCGCCTCCGTGCTAATTCAGAAAGCAGCGGGAATTCCAAAAGGCGCGAGTCAACCCAACAAACAAAAAGTCGGGACAATTACTCGTGCCCAGCTTCAAGAAATCGCCCAGACCAAAATGCCTGACCTGAATGCAAATGATATTGAGGCGGCAATGAAGATTGTAGAAGGCACTGCCCGAAACATGGGTGTGGTGATCGCAGATTAGTTATTTGTTACTTGTTGTTGGTCAAGCATGACCCTAAGCAACAACTAACAACCGGGACTGAGTTCAGTAAACACAATTAGGGGGAGAAGCTAGGGCTTCGTTAGTAGACCCCAGGAGATATAAATGGCAAAAAAATTATCGCGCCGAATACAGGAACTCCAAAAAAAGGTTGAAGATCGACCTTACGAACCGTTAGAGGCGCTTAACCTCTTAAAAGAAACAGCCACAGCAAAGTTCTCTGAAGCGGCTGAAGCACATATTCGCTTGGGAATTGACCCAAAGTACACCGACCAGCAGCTACGGACAACGGTCGCACTACCTAAGGGAACGGGTCAAACCGTTCGGGTTGCGGTAATTGCTAGAGGCGAAAAAGTTACGGAAGCAACTAATGCAGGTGCAGAAGTCGTTGGTTCCGAGGATTTGATTGACGAAATCCAAAAAGGGATGATGGATTTTGACCTCCTGATTGCCACACCGGATATGATGCCGCAGGTGGCAAAATTGGGTCGTCTTCTCGGTCCACGAGGTCTGATGCCGTCTCCTAAAGGTGGAACCGTAACTTTCGATCTGCCACAGGCGATCGCAGAATTCAAAGCTGGTAAACTAGAATTTCGTGCTGATCGCACAGGCATCGTTCATGTTTTATTTGGCAAGGCGGCTTTTTCAGCAGAAGACCTGCTGGTGAATCTCAAAGCCTTACAGGAAACCATTGACCGGAACCGTCCTTCGGGAGCTAAGGGTCGCTATTGGCGTACTATGTATATATCGGCAACAATGGGGCCATCGATCGAAGTCGATATAAATACCCTGCGCGACCTGAAAACTGGTGATGCTGCCTAAGAAGACAGATTTAGATTTAGAGGAATCCAAAATCCAAAGCTAAGAAACTGAATCGGCTTGTGCCAAAGACAGCAGGAGCGAATTGCTTAATAACCTGCCGAGGACAGTGCCCTAAGTATCTGTCGTGCCATCGACATCAATGTAACTGGCATGACTCTCAAGATACAAAGCACAACCCCGGCATGGTGTCCGGGGTTTGTTATTGGTTGTTAGTTATTAGCAAACAAAGAACAAGCCACAAACCACAAAGGAGGTGAGATAAGAATGGGTAGAACACTTGAAAGCAAACAGGACGTAGTCGCTGGACTCAAGCAAGACTTAAGTGAGTCTCAGCTAGCTTTTGTGATTGAGTACCAAGGGCTAACGGTTGCGGAAATTACAGACTTACGAAATCGTCTACGTCCGACAGGCACCGTTTGCACAGTCGCCAAAAACACGTTCATGCGGCGTGCCATTGATGGAGAAGCGCACTGGCAACCGATGACGGAATTCCTCGCCGGTTCATCTGCCTTCGTGCTGGTCAAAGACGACATCAGCGGTGCCATCAAGGCTTACCAAGACTTCCAGAAAGCCACGAAGAAGACAGAAATTAAGGGTGGCGTGATGGAAGGTCGCGCCTTGAATGAAGCCCAACTCAAGGCGATCGGCGACTTGCCCTCGAAGGAACAGCTTATTGCTCAAATCGCTGGTGCAATTAATGCCTTGGCAACCAAAATTGCTGTGGGTATTAACGAGGTTCCTGCGTCACTAGGTCGCAGTCTTAAAGCCTATTCCGAAAAGGGAGAAGGAGAAGGCTCTTCCGAGGGTGATGCTGCTGTGTAATTGTCTCTCAGACTAAGGTCTGCGCTACAAGAATAAAGCCTCCCTAGGGAGGTTTGACTGAAGAAAATTAATCTCAAAGGAGTTTATCCATGTCTGCTGCAACTGATGAAATTCTCGAAAGACTGAAATCACTGACTTTGCTGGAAGCCGCCGATCTCGTCAAGCAAATTGAAGAAGCCTTCGGCGTGAGTGCGGCTGCCCCTGCGGGTGGCATGATGATGATGGCACCAGGTGCTGGGGCTGCTCCCGCTGAAGAAGTCGAAGAGCAAACCGAATTCGATGTCATTCTGGAAGACGTTCCTGCTGATAAGAAGATTGCCATTCTGAAAGTTGTACGGACTCTAACTGGTTTAGGTCTGAAGGAAGCCAAAGATTTGGTGGAATCAGCGCCAAAACCTGTTAAGGAAGCCGTTGCTAAAGACGCCGCTGAGGATGTCAAGAAGCAGCTAGAAGA
>JALYGX010000416.1 GCA_030776905.1 Cyanobacteriota bacterium
TTCATCGTCTTACTCCGACCATCTTCCAATAATAGTTTCAATTGAAATTGAAAGAATGACTCAAAATGACCAGTAAGAAAAATCTATGGGGTGAGTTGCCAGAGCCTGAAACCATACACCCTCCTTATACCATTTTAAAAGAGCAGGGATCTATACTGAGTGAGATAACAAATGGTTTACTTCTTGGCGAGATTACTAACAACCAGAAAGATAATTTTTTTGTTAATATTCTAAGAATAAAAGCACCCTCAATTTATAACTACACCTACTCGGTGGTAGAGGCACAATACCCAATCAAGCTCTATCCTGTATTTGTTAAAAACTTAACTTCTGATAATTTTAATAACCTGGAAAAAAACCTAATGAATGCTGCGAATAATCCGTTAATGAGTTTTGTTGACTCTGGTGGCTTGCTTGTACAACAGGGGTACAGCAAGTATTCCTCTGAGGAAGAATTTGAAAACGCTCTTGGTCAAATATTGTCATCTAAAGAAGTTAAACAAGTTATCTCAGCTTTACTAGCTCAAATTCATGCAGATATACCAAAGCAGTGATTGATGTTCAATAAAGTTAGATGGGTTTATTGAATGGTTGAACCACAACAGGGACGTATTTAGCTCTTATCAAGCTAGTTTAGGCTTTGTTTGGGCTTGAAATTTGTTTAAGTCCCGTTATTCAGATGTTGCACCAAGCCCTCAGAATAGAATTCTGGGGCTATACAAACTAAGTCCGTCTGCGCGGACTAACCAAGAATCAAGCTTTTTTAACCTGCGCAGGCAGGTTTTGTTTGTATAGCGGCGGTTTCAACCGCCAGGTGCAAGATATGAGGTTACGTAAAGTTCAGAAAAACGAAAAACGCTGTAGTTAACTCGACAGCTTGGGGATAACTACGAGGGTAATAGAATTAGCGGGGTACGTCCCACGAAAACCACTAGCGCTAACCGCCAGATCGGGCTGGCGTGCGATCGCATTTAGATTCGCGGCACTGTAGCTGTAGACTTGGGCACTGGCGGCAGGGCTAAATCCTTTCAGAGCTAGGTCAGTAGTTATATCCTTACCAGTTTTATTAACGAGCATTAGTGTCACAGCACTATCGCTACTGCGCTGCGCTCCATAAATCGCCAATTCT
The DNA here is from genome assembly GCA_030776905.1 of Cyanobacteriota bacterium. Taxonomy (GTDB): domain Bacteria; phylum Cyanobacteriota; class Cyanobacteriia; order Cyanobacteriales; family Coleofasciculaceae; genus CADCTM01. Next base: position 1,130 of record JALYGX010000416.1, read on the forward strand.
TCCTGCTCCGTGCTGCTCGAACGCACCCAGGTGTCGCCGTAGGCGCTGCCCTTGCCGTCGTAGTTGCGGTAGATGCGGAAGGCGTAAGCCCCAGGCTCTGTCGCTTTAGGGGGTCCCCAGAGGGTGGCTAGATCGAGCTGTTCGCGACCGAAGATACCGAGTACATCTGCTTGGGCTAGTGCGCCGTTGATCGACTCTAATCCACCCCAGTTGTATTCGGTAATCGCAATCTTCGTACCTGGGTAATTCTTGTTCACCCAGCTATGGAAGCGGGGGATGAGCTGGATTGGGGGATTATACTTACCAATCCAACTTTCATCCTTATAAGTGGGGTCCCAAAGGGAACGGGTAGAGCGCAGACGCAGCGCCTGCCTATTTGCATCGCCAGCAGGACACAAGGACAAACAAGTGCCGTCTGCGGTGGGATAGTAGTGCTCATCGAAGTAATCGAGGATGCGCACGCCCTGCTGCTGCTCGTAAAGTCGCATCTGTTGCAAGTACCATTCGGCGAACCAGACACCCCCGTGCGCGTCGCGATCGCCTTTCACCCCCGAATCCACATAGACAGGCCAGCCAAAATCAGAGGGACCGAGGGTTTTGGCACTTGGATCAGTGGCTTTGATCGTTGAGGCGTACTGGTAAGTGCGATCGCGCAGTTCATCATAGCTAAGGGGCTGCGGATGGATATCGCGATGGGTGTTCGCCCAACCACTGGGTTCGTTGTCCAACTGGTAAAACTGTACCCCACCTTTAGCCGCAGTCCCATGCACGCTAATTAAATGCTTAATCCAACCTTGCATGAAGGTTGGGTTGCTGACGATGCTGACATCAAGGGGATTATTGTTGGTAATTTGGGTTCCGTCGGGACGTTTGCCGTTGCCGCAGTTATCCCCATTCGGCTTGATGTGAGGATTGGTTTCCTGCTGCAAGCCATACTTTGTAACTCTGAAGCTACAGTCCCAAGCGCTCGTCTTGTTCACATAGCCAATCATGGGGATAGTCAAGATGCTCTTGCTCCCGTTGCCACGGTTGGTACTGACAAACTTATCCGCTTCGGCACCTGCAATCGGCTTGGTGTTGCCATTGCCAGCCATGAAAAACCAGTCAACGCCAGCATTGGAGGAATCAACAAGCCAGTTGTAGCGCGTGGTGTGGTTGCCACCCCAACGATTTACAGGGATGTGCAATTCCTGAGCAAGGACGGCATCAATTTCGTAGTTGTTCATACCGTAGATATCGGGGCTGATCGGATGGCGATCGGCTTTAACATCTACGGTAAGGCTGGGATTGGTAATCGCCCGAATGACTGGCTCCCTAACGGCATTGACGACTACTACCGCAACTGCCACGAGTATGGCAGCGCCCAGATAATATAAAAACTTACGCATTTGTTGTTAGTCATTAGCTATTGGTCATTAGTCATTGGTTGACCATTCCCCTGATCGGGGATTGCATGAAATTGTCCTTAGTCCTTAGTTTTTTTCGCCCACTCTTGGGTGAGGTTTCCAAAAAACTAACCAATGACTAGTGACTAATGACTAATGACTAACTAAAACACGTTTGGTGTCCAGCTTCCATGCAAACCGTAAGGAATGTGATGTTTCAGGTGTAGTCGTGCGACTGGTCCCTGATTTAAGTTACGACCGTCTAAAATCGCCACATCAGATCGATGGTAGCTTGCGTCATAGACCAACGTCAGCACCCAACCATCATCTTCTTGAGTGGCATCGGGACGGGGAACGAAGATGGGTTCGCTGACAAAACCTTGGGGTGCAGCACTCCAAAGTTGCTCTTCGCCTGTCGTCACATCCAACTTAAGGATTGCTTGCAGTGGCGCGTTTCCTGTCTCTCGATGGGCAGCACCCATGAACAGGTAACGGTAGGGGCGTCCGGCGTGCTGTGGATGAACGTAGGGAAACTCGCAGCAGCGTTCTTCTAAAAGGCGGCGATGCACGGTTTGTTCGCTCAAGTTAAGGGTAAACCGCCAGAGATGTCCCGGTGCGATCGCATCAAAATCCACTTCCCGGAAATCGCTATTGGCTTCGACTTCAGGAAAAGACTCATAGCAAATTGAGTCAATACAAATTCCGCCCTCTTGCTCAAAGGCATTGGCGTGGTGGAAGACAAAACCTGATTGCGTTTCCCAAGTCTGGATAGGTTCTTGGGAATTACGGGGAATGACCAGAATACGAGTTGGCTTATCCGGCTGAAACTTCACACACTCACCTGCACCTCGCAATCCCAACATAAAGGGAATTGGATTGAAGCTGACGGGATTTTGGAAGAAGATGCAGTAATTTGGCGTAATCGCAAAGTCGTGGATAAAAGCGAAGCCTGGAACACGTCTTGATTGACTCCGCAGGAGTTTGCCTGCTTGGTCTAATTCGTAGATAGTAATCGTGGTAGAAAGACCGGGTTTGATGGCAAAGTTAACTAGAACAGGAGCGCCACCATTTTGTTCGCAGCTAGGGTCAATTCGAGGATGAGCCGCAAAAGCGTTACCCTCTGCTAAAACACCATCCAGGTAGTCTTTCCCCAGCGTTCCTAAGGTTTTCGGGTCTAAGCGGTGGGGTTCAGCGGCTTCCCAGAGGGCAAGGAGTTTATCACCCCAATAAATAATGT
>JALYGX010000417.1 GCA_030776905.1 Cyanobacteriota bacterium
CGGTTAGTAGATTCGCTGGAAATCTTAGCAGAGATTTTGCATCCAGATAGTTTTGATTTTGGATACAAAGGTACTGGCTGGGAGCAATTTGGGATAGAGAATGCTTAATTTAGATCTTGCACCAAGCCCTCAGAATGGAATTCTGGGGCTATACAAACCAAGTCCGCCCACGCGGACTACTCCAATTAATCTCGCCACAAAGCAATACCACCCAATAAGCCGCTGACGTTCGGCACAATTTTGACATTGGGTGGTAATTGAATGGCAATTTTCTTTGCTTCACCACCGCCGATGTATAACTGGTCGAAATTAAACAAATGCTCTAGAGAAGCGATCGCCTTTTCTAAACGATTGTTCCATTTACTCTCCCCCGCCTTGTCCAACGCTGCCCGTCCCAACTGTTCCTCGTAGGTTTCCCCCTTGCGAAACGCATGATGTCCCATTTCCAAATTGGGCACCAGTTTCCCATCTAAAAATAGGGCAGAACCAAAGCCAGTGCCCAAGGTAATTACCAGTTCAACTCCCTTACCGGAAATTGCCCCTAATCCTTGGACATCTGCATCATTGGCTACGCGCACTGGCTTACCTAAACGTTCGGCTAACACTGCTGCCAATTTCAACCCAACCCAATCGGGATCTAAGTTCACAGCCGTTTCTGTGACACCGCCCCGCACCACACCAGGAAATCCCACTGATACCCGATGAAACTCACCTTGCCCAGCGGCTAACTGAGCGATCGCGTCAATCACGGCATCCGGTTTTGGAGGTTGCGGCGTTTCTACTCGGCTGCGTTCAGTTAAAGCCTTCCCGGCTTCATCTAAAACCATTGCTTTAATGCCACTGCCGCCAATATCCACGCTTAACGTGCGGATCGAGCCATTTCCTTGAATCATTAGGGATTAGCACTCCTCTTTAAGACTAGATTTCTAGAGTTCGGATTTCCGTAATTGGCAGCAGGGCAAACAGCTCTACTGCTGCAATAACTTTTGTTTAGCACGTTCAGCCCGTGCTTCGGCACTATCCATCACCTCAGCCATCTTCTCCAGCATTTCCCCTGGATAATTTTCTAAAGCCCTAGTAGATAGAGAAATGCGACCTTTCCCTTCATCCAAATCCATAACTATTGCTTTAATGGGCTGACCGATCTGGAAGACCGCCGGAAGAGACTCAATAAAGTTTTGGCTGACTTGCTTAATGTGCAGTAAGCCTGTGCTGCCATTAAAATCGACAAAGACACCGAAAGGCTTAATACTGACTATTTTGCCTTCCACGAGCTGCCCTAACTCTAACTGACTAAAACTAGCTGAACGACTAGCTTCGCGCTGAGAAAGTACCAACTTATTGCGATCGCGATCCGCTTCCAAAAACGTAACGGTGAGGTTTTCACCAATCAAAGAATCTAAGTCATTTCGCTCGCTCAAATGCGATCGCGGAATGAATCCCCGCAATCCCCGCAAATCCACCGTGACGCCACCCTTGTTCACACTCTGCACGCGCACCTGTACCGATTTGCCCTCTTCTTGAGCTTGAGCCACTTCGTCCCATGTCTGTTTAATTTCCAGTTGACGGCGTGAAAGCGTCACCTGACCATCAGCATCTTGATCCCCAATAATTAGGAAATCCATCTCTTCCTTTAACGGCAGCACCTCAGCCCAATCCCCTGATGTTTGCGTCGATACTTCATCAATGGGAATATATGCCAGAGACTTGCCCCCGATATCTACATACGCGCCATCGTTTTCGTAGTTGTGAACCTTGCCGCGCACCACCTGTCCCTTTTTAAACTCGTAGTTGTGTTCTTCTAGGGCTTTCGCAAAATCGTCCATCGTAAAAGACGATGTGCTGGCTTGAGAACGAGTTGATTTTGAGTTCATGGCAATCAGTTGCTTCAAAAAAAAGTAGTTAATGACGTGATTTGGTCATCTGTCAAAAGAACTCATGACTAATGACGACAACCAGGATTGATATTATAGAAGCCCAATGTTGTTCAACTTAGGAGAGTTCCTGCCTAAATAGCTGCTTCACTTGCTCCCAGGCATCTGCTGCTGCTGCCTCATTGTAGCTAGCGCGTTGGTCGCAAAAGAATCCGTGATCTGCTCCCTCGTAGCGAAAGATCCGGTGCAGAACTTGGTGTTTGTCTAGCGCTGCCTCAATTTCGTCTACCTGTGTAGCAGGAATACTGGGATCGTCCATCCCGAAGAAAGCGTAAACCGTGCTTCCTTTGATATCTTTTGTGCCAGTGATGGTCGGTTTACCGCCGCCTGGAGTGCTGGTGGTAATGCCAGCACCATAGAAAGAAGCGATCGCTTTGATCTCCGGCAGAGTCCCCGCGAGGTAAGCTACATGACCGCCAAAACAAAATCCGATACAGCCAACTTCGTCTGGTTTAGCAGGCGTCTGACTTATCAGGTAATCAATTGTCGCCTGGATGTCGCTCTTGAGTTCTTCTGCCTTAGTTTGTTCTTTATATTCCTTGCCAAGTTTAACGTCTTCAGGAGTGTAGCCCGCCTCAAAACCGGGGGCTTGGCGTTGAAAGAGTGCTGGTGCGATCGCTACATAGCCTTCTTTTGCCAACCGTTCCGTTACATCGCGGATATGGATATTCACTCCAAATATTTCCTGGAGCACCACGATTCCAGGGAAAGACCCACCACCCACTGGCATCGCCAGGTAAGCTGGAATTTCCAGAGAGCCATTCTTGACTTTGACTGAATCCGTAGAAATTTCTCTATTTGCCATAATTATGTTTGAGCGGTGTTCTCTGCTCTGTTGAAGTCAGAGCTGCTAATTTCAGGATGTATCAGCTTTCTAGCCTTTGCAAAAACTTCAGCCTAATTTTAACTCTAAGTTACAGACGCTTTTCAAGCTTTCAATATAAAGTTATTTATAAGTTATGATTTAATGAGTATTCACTACCTTCATTTTAATAGTTTTTATAAGCGTTGCCAAGTTGTCATTGTCGGTAATAATCCGCCTCTTCTTTTAAAACTAAACAAGCCTTACTGGATTTAGAAAATTATAAAAAACAAAAAACATTCGATAAAAGTAAAAATATTTTGCTCCAAAAGTAAAAAGCATTCTAATGAATTTATCAAGCATCTCAAGAATAAATACAACTATATAAAGCGTGAATAAGAGAACGGCAGTAACATAATATAGAAAAAAAATAAAATAAACCTTCCCTAGGATGCCTCGGCAGAGAGATAATACTATTGATAGGAGCGATTTCCCCAACAGCCTGGTGCGAAGTAGCGATAGCTTTAATCCGTGACAAACTACTTATTGTTAATAATGAATAGGGTAGAACTCTCCCTGGATTGGGTTTACAAGAGCGCTTTGGAGACTCTCTAGATGGTTCAGTATCATATTCAGCAAGACAGCGAAATCCCTGCCTCAAAGCAGCTATTTGACCAAATTCAGTTTGCGATCGCCTCTCGGCAATATCCCCCCGGTCATCGGTTACCCAGCACGCGGCAGCTAGCCATGATCACAGGTCTGCACCGCAACACCATTAGTAAGGTGTATCGGCAACTAGAAGACACGGGACTGGTAGAATCTCAGGCAGGGTCGGGCATTTATGTTAAAGCACAGGGTCATGAAGGCGGGACTCAACGCCAGTCTCCCATTCTCAAGCAGTATCCTGAAGCCTACAAAATTGTCCAAAATAGCCTTGATGAACTGCTGGCACAAGGCTGCTCCCTCAGCGAAGCTAGGGAATTATTTTTAGGGGAAATCGACTGGCGGTTGCGCTGTAGTGCGCGGGTGCTGGTAACCGTCGAGTCGCGAGACATCGGTGCGGGTGAGTTGATGGTGCAGGAATTGGAACAATCTTTGGGAATTCCTGTGCAATTAGTGCCGATGGAGGAACTCTCCCAAGCACTCGATCAAACCAACTCTGGGACTGTAGTAACCAGTCGCTATTTTATCGGACAAGCCGAAGAGATCGCCGCTCCCAAATCTGTCCGCGTCATCCCTGTTGATATTCACGACTATGCGCCAGAAATCCAGGTAGTTCAACGCCTTTCCAAAAATACCTGTTTGGGAGTCGTGAGTCTCAGTGCAGGTATCTTACGCATCGTAGAAGTGATCATCCACAGTCTGCGCGGGGACGATTTGCTAGTCATGACGGCTCAACTTAAAGATACCTACAAACTCAATGCCCTGGTTCGCAGTGCCCAGACCATTATTAGCGACCAAGCCAGTTATGACACTGTTAAGGCGGCGATGTTAGCAGCAAGAGATGATATCATCCGACCGCCAGAGTTAATTTGCAGTGAAAATTACATTGGCACTAAGTCGATTAATTTGCTTAAACGGGAATTGGGCTTAGGTTAACTAGCACGACTATTGAGCCATTAAACGTAGAAGTGAGGAGAAATAATGACAATGGAAATGCACTCAACGCTAGGTTTGAAGGATAGCATTGAGCAGCGCCGTGCTGCCAGAGCATTCAAAAGCGATCCGATTCCGGAAGCGATTTTAGGAGAAATTCTGCGGTTGGGTGTTCGGTCACCATCGGGTTACAATTTACAGCCTTGGCGCTTTGTTGTTGTTCGAGAACAAGAGAATAAAGAAAAGCTGAAAGCTTGTGCCTTTAACCAACGGTAAGTTGGCGAAGCGCCAGTGGTATTGATTTGTTGTGGTGATAGGCGCGTAGGCAATTCGGAATATATTGAATCCGTCATTCAGATGGGAATGGAGACGGGTGGAGTGAACGAGCCGTTTGCAGATGTAATGCGTCAGCAAATCCCCGCTTTATTTGAATACCATCCCTGTTTTGAAAACGTTGAAGCCTGGACAAACCGTCATACAATGCTGGCTGTCGCTCACATCATGATTGTGGCAAAAAGTTATGGTGTAGACAGTTGTCCAATGGAAGGATTTGTCACAACACAGGTGAAAGAAGCGTTCCAGATTCCGGCGGAGGTAGATGTCTGTTGTATCCTACCAATGGGCTATGCAGATGAACCGTTTAAGCAATATGGTGGGCGCTTTGGGATTGACCAAGTTTGCTTCGGTGAAAGTTATGGAGAGAAATTCGAGCTGTAAAAGTTGTCTTTGTAGGTAGCAGATAATCGCCCGCAGACTGGAAGTCTGGGGCTACACAAACGAAACTTGCCTACGCAGGTTTAAGACCTAGATTTTTCCTTAGTCCGCGCAGGCGGACTTTGTTTATATAATAGCCGCGATTTCTAATCCACCTGGGGCTAGAAAACTGTCCAGAGTATTGTTAAAAGCGATAGGAAATAATCAACATTTTTAAATTCTGGGGACAACCCCTCTTTTTTGGCGATCGCGAAGCAAGAATTTTCCTTTAACTACGCATATCTAGTATTAGTCACCTCTAAAGGCAGAAAGATGGTCATCACTTCACCCTCTTGGGGTCGCTGCCGCACAATCAGTTTTCCTCCCAACACCTGAAATAGATGTTTGGTTACGTTGAGATTCAGGCTGAGACTACCTGTTTCTGGCTGGAACATCAGCAGCTGACCGATTGACTTCAACGTCGAACACGTTGAGTTAGCTGAGTCCGTTGAGTCCGTTGAGCTGACAGTCTTTTCTGGGTCACACTGAGACTGAAATTGCAACTTCAGTTGGTCTCCGGTTGGTGTAACC
>JALYGX010000418.1 GCA_030776905.1 Cyanobacteriota bacterium
GGGCGATCGCCAATATCAACTTTCAAATCCACTCGTCGCGTCCCCAACGCCGTAGTGTTTTTCAGTACACCGCTGAAGAGGTTGTTGTTCGGCACCGTAATCTTGATATTGTCGGGTGTGACCACCGTTGTTGAGAAAATACCAATGGCGTCCACCACACCCTTAACACCCGATGGTCCTTCAATGAAATCACCCACCTCAAACGGGCGCTGGTTTAGTAGCATCACACCAGCCGCGAAATGGGATAAAGTATTCTGCAACGCCAAGCCAACCGCTAAACCAGCCGCTCCCACTACAGCAACCAAACTCGTGGCTTGAATTCCCAAGGCACTCAAGAACGCGACTATCCCAACCACTAGCGTCAGAATTTCTGAAGCCTGAACCATGAACTTGCGTAACGTTGGCTCAACCGGACTGAAAGCTCTGCGCGTGACGCCACCAACTAATTCAATGGCATAGCGGGTGAACAGGATAATGGTAAATGCCGACAGAATTTTCGTCCCAACCTGAAAACCCAGATCGATCAGGTTTTTGTTAAACCATGAGGCTATATCAAAATTGTTTAACACGACGGGAACATCAAAAGCCAAATTCATCATTGCAACCTCCTTTCTTCCTAGGATTGATGACCCAATGTTTATCTATCGTCCCCCAGGCGGACGAGAGTTTGTGTAGCCGCGATATTATTATTCGCTAGGGCAAAAGTGGTGACACCAATGCCTATGTGCCGCCTCAGAGTGCCATTGGTTGAGAAAATTTATTTTTTGCAAGTTCCTTATCTATTTATGAGGCAATTTTTGTTTACCGCAAACCTAATCGCTCTAAAACAAAGGCATACTCAAAAGCTGTCTCTTTCAGGCTCTCGTAACGTCCCGATGCGCCACCATGTCCTGCACCCATGTTGGTTTTAAGAAGGAGAATGTTGTTATCGGTTTTCAGTTCCCGGAGTTTGGCTGTCCACTTAGCGGGTTCCCAGTATTTGACACGCGAATCATTCAAGCCAGCCGTAATTAAAATATTCGGGTAATCTTGCGGCTTGACGTTATCGTAGGGGGAATAGGACTTCATGTAGTCGTAATAAGTTTTATCGTTAGGATTGCCCCACTCTTCCCATTCCAAAGCAGACAGAGGCAGCGAGGTGTCCAGGATTGTCGTTACTACGTCTACAAAGGGGACAGCGGCGAGGACGACTTTGAAGAGTTCGGGACGGCTATTAATTACCGCTCCCATTAATAATCCGCCTGCACTCCCGCCGGAAATGGCAAGGCGATCGCTGGATGTCCACTTTTGAGCAATCAAATGTTCGGCACAAGCAATAAAATCAGTAAAGGTGTTCTTTTTGTGTAAGAATTTGCCATCTTCATACCACTTTCGCCCCATTTCTCCACCGCCGCGAATATGAGCGATCGCAACGATTACTCCACGATTGAGCAGCGAGAGTCGGGTACTGGAGAACGACGCTGGATAGGAAACCCCATAGGAGCCGTAAGCTGTGAGAAACAGGGGGTTTGTGCCATCTTTCTGTATTCCCTTTTTGTAAACAATGGATAGGGGAATCTCAGTCCCATCAGAGGCAGTCGCCATAATCCACTCACTCTCATACTGAGTGCGATCGTAGCCACCGAGAACTTCCGTTTCTTTTTTCAACTCCCGCTGCTTTGTTTCCATGTCGTAATCGAAAACGGAAAAGGGAGTGATTAAAGAGGTGTAGTTAAATCGTAGGGTAGTAGTGTTAAATTCTGGATTATTTCCCGGTGAAATTGAGTAAGTTGGTTCGGGGAAGCGAATATCTTGTTCCTCTCCTGTGGAGGGTTTTTGCACTCGGATCATTGGCAGCCCCCCTTTTCTTTCGGAGATTACCAAGTAGTCAGCAAAGGCGCTCACACTCGATAGCAGCACGTCTTCTCGATGGGGAATTACAGTTTGCCAATTGTCTTTAGAGGGTTTGGCTACTGGAGTTTTCACCAGCTTGAAGTTAATCGCTTCGTCGTTGGTGACGATGTAAAAGCGATCGCTATGATGTTCGATGCTATATTCCATTCCTTGCTGACGAGGATGAATTACCTGAAAGGAATTTGTCGGATTATGAGCATCTAAATAGTGGACTTCTGAGGTAACTTTGCTACCTAAGCTCATTAAAATATAAGCTTGGCTGCGAGTTTTGCCAACACTAAGAAAGTAGGCTTCGTCCGGTTCCTGGTAAATCAATACATCGTCTTCAGGATTGCTGTCCAAGGTGTGCCGCCAGAGTTGGAAGGGACGGTTGGTTGAGTCAACTTTTGTATAAAATACCGTACGATTATCATTGCCCCAGGCAAAAGAATAGTAGGTTTCAGTAAGGGTTTCTGGATATAGCTCAAATGTGTTGAGGTCGAGAAAGAAAAGTGTGTGCTTTTCCGCACCGCTGGCATCGACAGAATAGGCTAGAAGTTGATGATTAGGGCTAACTTGAAATGTACCTAAGCTGAAGTAGTCGTATCCTTTGGCAAGTTCGTTTTGATCGAGTAGGATGTCTTCTGAGGCATCGAGACTGCCTTTTTTACGGCAGTAAATTGGGTAATCTTTACCTTCTTCAGTGCGGGAATAGTAGTAATAGTCATCTTTACGGTAGGGCACTGATAGGTCAGTTTCTTGGATGCGGGCGAGCATTTCGCGATAGAGGGTGGTTTGCAGCCCTTGAGTGTGCTGCATCATGGCGTCTGTGTAGGCGTTTTCGGCTTCCAGATAAGCGATGACCTTTGGATCGTTGCTGTCGCGCATCCAAAAATAATCATCAATTCGCTCATCTCCATGCACAACCAACACCTGCGGATGTTTTTCAGCGACAGGTGGAGTTAGTGGAGCCTGCAAGCGATTCTCTTGAGCCATATTTTGTAACCTGAAAAACAATCAATTATAAAGTCAGTAGATGAGAGCCGAGGCGGCTTGAGGCAGAAGATTCACGGGTGAGCTTCTGTTGCCAAAAATTAGAAAATCACCACTTATAGTAGCTCTATGGCTCGAAATCTACTACACACAGGGGTTCTGAAAATTTGGCAACACAACCTCAGAGGTATTCACTTTGACATATTGCAGCATTTTCACGCGGCTACACGGGGCAATCGATGCTTAAAGCTGCAAAGAATCTCCCAGGAAATGGTTCCTAAAGACTGCGCCCAATCCTCAGCGGAAATTGACAAGTCTCCATCTTGCCCAATCAGCGTCACGACTTCCCCTGTCTGCAAATCGGGAATTTTACTGACATCAAGCATGAGCTGATCCATCGTAATCGCTCCAATCTGTGGCACCTGCTCACCCCGGATTAATACACTCATTTTGTTTGAGAGGTGGCGAGGGATGCCGTCAGCATAACCAATGCCAACTACAGCAAGGCGAATTGGTTGATCGGCAATGAACTGGTAACCATAGCTGACACCAGTACCAGCAGGAATCGTTTTCACTTGCGTGACTCGCGCTTTCACCTGCATGACGGGTTTGAGGTCAACTACATTTTGTAAATGCTCGGCTGGGGAAAGACCATAAAGGGCAAGCCCCACACGCACCCAATCATAGTGTAAAGCTGGGTCGGCTAAGGTGGCGGCGGAGTTAGCTAGGTGCAGAAGTGGTGGCGTTATTTCTGCGCTTTGGAGTTGGGCGATCGCTTCTTCAAACCGCTGATGCTGTAATCTCATCACTGTAGGGTCGGGACTATCAGCGGTAGCGAGATGAGAGTAGACACTCGCTATTTCTAGATAAGGCAACCGTTGTACCAGTTGGACGAACTGCGTCGCCTCTTGCCACGGCATACCTAACCGCGACATCCCCGTGTCCAGCTTGAGATGCACTGGTAGGGGTTTTTTTAATTCACTCAGGGTTTCCGAAAAAACTAGCGCTTGCTGGGGGGTGCAGATTGTGGGTTGCAACTGCCAATTAGCGATCGCTTGCACTTGTTCTGGCGTATTCGTTGCCCCCAAAAGCAATATCGGTGCTTCAATGCCAGCGTCCCTCAGTTGAATCCCCTCTTGCAGCGTGGCGACACATAATCCCCCTGCACCCGCCTCTAAAGCCGTTCGGGCAACTATCGTCGCACCATGACCGTAAGCATCCGCTTTCACCACCGCCATGAGTTGGGTAGAAGCCCTTAAAAGCTTCTTCAATTCCTGCACATTATGGGATAAAGCCGCGCGATCAATTTCTACCCAAGCTCTTTGACAAAGCCCACCACAGGCATCACCAGTGTTGGGAAAATTACCGTTAGACTGTCTAGGTGTCAGACCATTGGTTGGCGTCAGCTCTCGCATAATTCACTTCTCAATCACACACTAGAAACTATCACACCATTTTTTACGGGTGCTCATCAAAAAAGGGCTGAGAAGAAAAGCCGTCACCCTTAAGGACTCAGCTTAATGGTCGCTCATCTCTGATTGCGAAGTCAGGTCGCGGAAAGAGAAAACAGTACGTGCATCTTACATCTTAAGAGCCTCTAGTAGAGGCTGCATGAGGTTCCTCAGCACTCCTAAAGCATTCCCGAATACCCAGATAGTAAAACTACCCTTTGAGTCAACTATGGATCAGAATGCAAAAGCTCATCCTCAGCCTAGTACCGACAGAGATATTTTCGATAGGCTCTCGCTCCGAAATGGCTTCTGGCGATATTTAACCAAGGTAGTAGCACTTTCTTTGGTTTACATTGGGGCGGTAAAACTGGCTTACTGGATTACCGGATGGCATGAACTCGTGCCACCCCTATGGTCAGCCGCAGGGATTAGCCAAGCTGCCCTCTTCTTAGGGGGGTGGGGCATTTGGCCTGGAGTGTTGTTCGGTGAATTTTTTGCGAGTCTATCCGCTAAGGTTCCCTGGACAAGTGCCTGCGGTATGGCTTTGGGGTCTACCTTGCAAGCACTCTGCGGAGTGGGACTTGCACGTCGATGGGGGGTTAGTCCCTCTCTGCGTAGCCTGGGAGATGTTTTCGGATTCATCGTCTGCATGGTCGTCCTGTCTACACTTATTAGTCCAACCTGCGGCGCGATCGCTTTATACCTGGGCGGTCAAGTTGACGATGGCAGTTTTGCCTCAACGTGGTGGACTTGGTGGGTGGGAGATGCCGTGGGGGTTCTAGTCGTGTCATCGTTGCTATTGGTTTGGTGTTATCCAGTGACTACACCCGTGCCTGCAACGATTGTTGGGATACCTCCCAACTGGGGTGATTTCTACAAAAATAAAAAGCAGATCACTTGGGCAGTGGTTTGGTTCGTTTCCCTCGTGACAGTAAGTTGGCTGGTGTTCGGGTTGAGTCGCGATCGCGGAATGTTCTTGCCCTTCCAGGAACACAACCCCCTGGGTAACCTTCACTATCCCCTCGAATATCTACCTTTTCCTTTGGTTGTTTGGGCGGCTTTGCAATTCGGTCAGCGTGGGGCTGTACTGGGTAGTGTGATCGTATTAGCCATAGCGATGGCAGGAGCCGTTCTCGGTCATGGTCCTTTCATCACCAAAGCGACTAATTTCAGTGAAGCAATCTTACTGTTACAGGTTTTCATCAGCATTGTTGCGGTAACTGCCTTTGTTGTGGCAGCGACAATCACAGAACGTAGTAAGCAAGCTGAGGAAGCATTCGCTCGGAAAAATCAAGAGCTGGAAAGCCGAGTTGAAGAGAGAACAGCGACGCTCAAAGAGTCAAATCGACAACTGCGCCGGGAGATAGTCGCACACAAGCAGGTAGAAAAAGCGCTGCGAGAGAGCGAGCGACGATTCCGCGCCCTGTTTGATGGCACGTTGCAATTCATTGTCTTGCTCTCACTCGGCGGCATTGTGCTGGAAGTTAATCAGACAGCGTTGAATTTTGTTCACTTGGAGGCTTTAGATGTAGTGGGGCGTCCATTTTGGCTTGCGCCTTGGTGGAGGGTTTCTCCAGAAAGCCAGGAACAGTTAAAAAAAGCGATCGCCAAAGCGGCTACAGGTGAGTTTGTGCGTTATGAGGTGGATATTCTCAGTGCCGAGGACATTGTTTCCACCATCGATTTCTCGCTCAAGCCGTTTGCCGATGAAGCGGGTCAAGTCGTACTACTAATTTCTGAAGGTTACGACATCACTGAGCGCAAGCGAGCCGAAGCGGAGCTGAGAGCCTCACAGCAACGGCTTTCCCTCCTCGTTCAACAAACCCCCTTAGCCGTGGTGGAATGGAACGCTAACGGTGAAATTGTGGATTGGAACCCAGCCGCTCAAGCGATTTTTGGCTATAGCAAAGCCCAAGCGCTAGGTCATCAGGCGGCTGGATTAATTGTGTCCGAACACGTCAGCGACCCGGTGGGGCAAGTTATGAGTAACCTTTTGGCAGGCAAGGGCGGGACTCGCAGCACCAATGAAAATCTCACAAAAGACGGTAAAACCATTGTTTGCGATTGGTACAACACGCGGCTAATTGACGCTCAAGGCAACCTGCTAGGGGTTGCCTCGATGGCGATGGATATTACCGCTCGCTTCTCAGCCCAAGAGGCCTTACGGGAGAGTGAGGAGCGCTTCGCCCTAGCCATTCAAGCCAACGATAACGGACTGTATGATATTAACTTCAAAACAAACAATTACTATTACTCGCCGCAGTGCCGAAACTTGATTGGTTACCCACTAGATCGAGAGGGTCCTACCTTAGATGAATTCCTTGCTCTGGTTCATCCGGAGGATGTGGAGGTCGTACAAGCTAATCTAGAAGCAATCTTAACGGGAGAGATATCCCAGTGGAAACTAGAGTTTCGGATGCTCCACAGCAATGGTGAGCCGCCTTGGATTCTCTCACGGGGTCTTGCCCTCAAAGATGACAACAATGAAATCGTTCGTGTTGTCGGCACTCTTACGGATATTAGCGATCGCAAACTTGCCGAAGCGGAATTGCATCGCCAAACTCGACAAAGACAATTGTTTGCAGAAATTACCCTGAAAATTCGCCAGTCTTTACAACTGGAGGCAATTCTCCAAACTACGGTTACCGAGGTACGGCATATTCTGCAGGTTGACCGAGTTGTACTCTACCAACTCAGGTCTGATAGTTCGGGCAGCATCGTCACTGAGGCAGTGGTTCCTGAGTGGTTCAGTATCCTGGGACAAGTCATTGACGACCCTTGCTTTGCACGATCCTACGTAGCTCAGTATCGCCAAGGGCGAATTCGTGCCCTTGCTGACCTACAGCAGGTTGATATCCAACCGTGTTACGTAGAAATGCTGCAACAATTTGGCGTGAGAGCCAACTTAGTCGTGCCCATCCTCCAGCGAGATACCCTTTGGGGTTTGTTAATTGCTCATCAGTGTAATGGTCCCAGGCAGTGGCAAAACTTTGAAATTGAACTGTTGCGCCAACTAGCCGACCAAGTAGGAATTGCCCTCGCCCAAAGCCAACTGCTCGAACAGGAAACCCAAACCACGCAGCAATTAGCCCAGCAAAATCTCCACTTAGAGCAAGCCAGACGGGAAGCCGAAGCCGCGAATCGCGCTAAAAGCGAATTTTTAGCTAACATGAGCCATGAACTGCGCACTCCCTTAAATGGCATTTTGGGATATACCCAAGTTCTCAAACGAGAATCCAATCTCAGCGCCAAACAACAGCAAGGATTAGAAATTATTCAGCAGTGCGGCAAACATTTATTAACCCTGCTCAATGACCTTTTAGACCTCTCTAAAATCGAAGCCCGGAAAATGGAACTTTCCCTCAGCGATTTTCCATTTCCCCAATTTCTGGAAAGCCTTGTGGAAATTGTTCGCATCCCTGCCGAACAAAAACACATTTTCTTCAAGTACGAAAAGCTTTCCGAACTGCCTAGCTGCGTTCGTGGCGATGAACAACGGTTGCGCCAAGTACTGATCAACCTCCTCGGTAATGCCGTCAAATTTACTGATAGGGGTGGGGTGACGTTTAAAGTTGGCTATGTCGATTGCGAGACTAGGGACAACAGACAAGAAGAACAAGGGAAATTTTCAGAGGCTTCCCCCTCTCCCTCATCTTCCCCATCCCCAATTTGCAAAATGCGCTTCATTGTGGAAGACACGGGTATCGGTATCGCACCTGATCAATTGACCAACATCTTTTTGCCCTTCCACCAAAGTGGTGACCCTCATCGTCAGGTAGAAGGTACGGGCTTAGGACTAGCCATCAGTCAAAGATTAGTCCAGATGATGGGCACGTCACTACAAGTAGAAAGTACTTTGGGTCAAGGCAGTGTTTTTTGGTTAGATTTAGATTTACCGGAAGTATGTATATATCAGGGAACTACGGACGTTAACAAACGAGCGATCATTGGTTATCGAGGTAACAAGCGTCAAGTACTAATTGCTGACGATAAATGGGAAAATCGCTCGATTTTTGTCAATCTCCTCTCGCCTTTGGGGTTTGAAGTGATTGAAGCCACAGATGGTGAAAATTGTCTGGAACGGGCGCTTAATATTCAGCCTGACCTGATTTTGCTTGACTTGGTCATGCCAGGACTAGACGGCTTGGAAGTGGCTCGGCAGCTAAGGCGATCGCCTAAATTGAAAGGAGTTGTAGTTCTAGCCACGTCAGCAAGCGTTTTTAACTACAATCAACAGGAGTGTTTAGCAGCAGGCTGCAACGGTTTTATCCCTCAGCCAATCCAAACAGAAACTATTTTTGAGCAGTTAAAGATGCATCTGGGGCTGGAGTGGATTTACGAAGAACCAAGAGGTCAAAGCTTGAACCTTTTACCTTTATCCTTAGACTGTTCAACTGAAAATGCCTTTGTTGTACCGCCTCAATCGAAAATCACTGCCTTGTATGAACTGGCAATGATGGGTGACATCCAAGGCATCCGGGAACAAGCGAACACAATTGAACAGTTGGATGAGCGATTTGTGCCATTTGCTCAACAATTGTATCAATTAGCGGCAGGCTTTCAAGAAAAACAAATTCTAGAGTTTGTTAAACAATACCTTGTGGAGCAGGAATAACTTTTGTCAGGTAGAGGATAAAAATCGACTTCTTCCCTACCCGCTTATTTAACTAGCCTTGGAGAAAAGTACTACCTTTGAAAGAGGGGAGGGGTAGAGCCATTAATCTAACAAGCTCTGCTAAATTAAGAGTTTACAAAATAGATGTATAACAGCTTATTTACCTAATTTTCAAATATTGCCTGAACGCTTCTTTTTACTTACTCAGCACGGGCTATGCCCCGCAACGCTTACACCACTCAATATTCAGTAAATAGCACTCAGCACTTTGAAGACAGATGTATAACAGCTTATTCACCGACATTGGAGGTGAAGATGATTGAGCGATCGCAGAAATTAACGAAAACGGATAGGTGTTGGAAACAGGAAAGCAGCAAGCCTGACAGTTTGCCTCAGCCTATTATAGGGTCTCTGGAAGATATTACTGAAGCCAAGCGGGCGGAAGAAGTCCTCTCCAAGAGCGAGCAACGACTCCGTACCATCTTTAACCACACCTTTCAATTCATTGGACTCCTAAAAACCGATGGCACTCTCCTAGAGGCGAACCAATCCCTACTTGATTTCAGCGGACAGAAGCTGGAAGAAATTGTGAACCGCCCGTTTTGGGAAGCCCGGTGGTGGACAATTTCCTCAGAAACCCAAGAGCAACTCAAAACAGCGATCGCTCGCGCTGCTAAGGGAGAGTTTGTCCGCTACGACGTGGAGGTTCTCGGTTCGGGGAATGTCGTGAGGACGATTGACTTCTCCCTCAATCCTGTGCGGGATGAAACGGGTGAGGTGGTGCTGCTAATTCCTGAAGGTCGCGAGCTTAGGGATAGCGAAGCGCTCCAGCACAGCGCGGAACGCAAGCAAGTGAAAGCCTTATTAGCGGGACAAAATCAGATCCTCGAAATGATCGCTAAGGGGGCAAAGCTTTCAGAGGTTCTGAGCCAATTAGCTCAGTTGATTGAAAAGCAATGCTCTCAGATACGCTGTTCCTTCTTGCTGCTAGACAAAAACGGAATTAATCTTCGGCATGGTGCTGCTCCCAGCCTGCCAGAATCCTATAACCAAGCGATCGATGGCTTGAAGATTGGTCCCTATGTGGGGGCCTGTGGTACGGCTGCCTATTGGGGAGAATCGGTAATCATTAATGATATTGCAACTCATCCACTGGGATTGTACTTCCGAAAGTTAGCACTCTCTCATGGACTCTTGGCGTGTTGGTCTGTGCCGATTTTCTCCACCGTGGGGAAGGTGTTGGGTACAGTTGCCATGTATTACAGTGAGCCTCATACTCCTAACCGACATGAGCAAGAACTGGCAGCTAAAGCAACTCAACTCGCCCGAATTGCGATCGAGCGGTCTTTGGCACAGGAGGAGTTGCTCCGCAGTAATGCCATGCTCAAAGCGCAACAAGAATCTGCCATCGACGGAATTTTAGTGATTGACGAAAATAGGCAGATTGCTTCCTACAATCAGCGTTTTTGTGAGTTGTGGCAGATTCCAAAACACCTCATCCAAGCTGCCGACCAACAACAACTGCTGAAGTGGCTACAGTCCCAGCTAGAACACCCACAAGAATTTCAGCGCAAGGCAGAGTATCTCTACGCTCATTCTACTGAAACGAGTTATGACGAATTTACCTTCAAGGATGGACGCATCTTCGAGTTCTATTCTGCGCCCGTGCTATCGCCTTCAGGCGGCTGCTACGGCAGAATTTGGTACAACCGAGACATTACTGAGCGCAAACGCTCAGAAGCCGCACTCCGCGAGACGGAAGAAAAGTATCGCAAATTAATCGAGCTAGCGGGTGATGCGATCATCGCCGTGGATGCGGAAACAGGGATTATTCTAGACGCCAATCAGATGGCGGAAAAAATCTTAGGCAGATCCAGATCTGAAATCATTGGTCTGCATCAGACTGAAATTCAACCCCAAGAACGCCTCGAACAATACAGCGAAATTTTCAAAAAACTCATTGAGGCTTGTGGTGTATTCAAAACCGAACTGGAATTACGTCACAAAGACGGCACCCTTGTGCCGATGGAGGTAAGCGCTACCGTTGTCTATGTCCAAGGCAAGAAAATTGTCCAGGGCATCTTTCGGGATATTAGCGATCGCAAGCAGACAGAGAAGGCACTAAAACAGGCTAAAGATGCGGCTGAAGTCGCCAATCGCGCCAAAAGCGAATTTTTAGCCAACATGAGCCACGAACTGCGTACTCCCTTAAACGGCATCTTAGGATATGCGCAAATCCTCAAACAAGAACCCAGCCTTGCCACCAAGCAACAAGATCGGGTAGGCATTATTCAACAGTGCGGCGAACATCTGTTAACCCTGCTAAACGATATCTTAGACCTCTCCAAAATCGAAGCCCGGAAAATGGAGCTGTATCTGAGTGATTTTCAGTTTCCCAATTTTCTAAAAAGCATTATCGAAATCGTTCGTATCCGTGCCGAACAAAAAAACATTGCCTTTCGTTACCAACTGCTTTCCCCACTACCAAGTTATGTAAGAGGGGATGAAAAACGGTTACGACAAGTCCTGATTAACCTCCTCGGCAATGCCGTTAAATTTACCGACACGGGCGGCGTAACGTTTCAAGTTGGTTATGTCAATGAAGGGGGAACCGAGGTCTGGGGGTTGGAAGCTAGAGACTGGGGGCTGAGGGGACACGGGGACACGGGGACGCAGGGACGCGGGGATGCTCCAACCAACATCTCTGCATCTTCTTCCCCATTCCCCATTCGCAAAATGCGCTTCATCGTAGAAGACACGGGTATCGGCATGGCACAAGACCAACTAGCAGAAATCTTTCTGCCGTTCCATCAAATCGGCGACTACCGCCGTCAGTTTGAAGGGACAGGGTTGGGACTGGCGATTAGCCAAAAATTAGTGCAGCTAATGGGTGGCGAATTGAAAGTCGGAAGTACCTTGGGTCAAGGCAGCGTTTTCTGGCTGGATTTAGATTTACCGGAAGTGTCAGAGGAATGGGTGGCAAACTCCAAGTCTGACGAGGCTATCATCATTGGCTTAAAAGACAAAAAATATAAAGTCTTGGTTGTAGACGACAAATGGGAAAATCGCTCTGTTTTGGTTGACCTGCTGGTGCCTTTAGGGTTTGAAGTTGCTCAAGCGATAGACGGGCAAGACTGTATAGAGCAGGCGCTAAAAACTCAGCCTGATGTAATTTTGCTTGACTTGATAATGCCAGGAATGGATGGCTTTGAGGCGACCAAGAGGCTGCGGCAGTTGCCCCCCTTGCGAGATATTGCGATCATTGCTACCTCGGCAAGCGTTTTTGATGACGACCAAGAGAAGTCGTTAGCGGCGGGTTGTAATGGTTTTATCTCTAAACCCGTGCAGGCAGAGCAGCTTTTAGAACAGCTACGTCGGCATTTGGGATTGGAATGGGTTTATGAAGAGTCCGGCAAACCCAGGCTAAAGTCTTCAGGGATGGCTACCCCGGTCGAGCCTAATCGTCCCGAGTCAAGTGCTCAAACGTTTGGCGAGCGGGCATCCTCTACTACAGCTTTGGTTCCTTATGTCGCCCCTCAAGGACTAAAAGGAGAAACAACCGCGCTTCTGGCTCCACCACTGGAGGAAATTACTGCCCTGCACGAACTAGCAATGATGGGTGACATTAGAGGTATCCAGGAGCAAGCCAAAAGACTCGAACAGTTGGATGAGCAATTTGCGCCCTTTGCCACACAGCTGCATCAATTGGCTAAAGGCTTTCAGGAAAAACAAATTCTGGAATTTGTGAAGAAGTTTATGGCGGGGAATGAATGAGTGTCGAACATTCTGGCAAAGGTACCATCCTGATTGTGGATGACAGTCCTACGAATATAGAAGTGCTGTTTGATTTTTTGAAGAATGCGGGCTTCGAGGTCTTAATGGCTCCGGATGGCGAAAGCGCGATTGAGAAAGTCAAAGAGGCAACTCCAGATGTCATTTTGTTGGACATCATCATGCCGGGAATTGATGGGTTTGAAACCTGTCGCCGCTTGAAAGCCAATCCGTCTACTCAAGACATTCCGGTAATTTTTATGACAGCACTCTCCCAAACTTCGGTAGTGGTCAAAGGGTTTCAACTGGGTGCAGTGGACTATATCACTAAGCCGACTCAGCAAGAAATCATTCTTGCCCGCATTACAACTCACCTGACAATCCAGAAGTTGCAGCATAGTATCCAAAAGCGAAATATCCAACTACAGCAGGAAATTCAGCAGCGCCATCTGGCAGAAGCCGCGCTACAAAAAGCCAATGAGGAATTGCAGCGTTTGGCGACGTTAGACGGCTTGACTCAGGTTGCCAATCGCCGTTGCTTTGATGAATGTTTGAGCAAAGCTTGGCAAATCTTGGTTCGGGAGCGGTTGCCATTGTCTTTACTGCTATGCGATGTTGATTTTTTCAAGCGCTACAACGATAGCAAAGGTCATCAAGCAGGAGATGAATGTTTGCAGCAAGTTGCTCAAGCTATGAAAGGTGCTGTCAAGCGTCCGGCTGATTTAGTGGCTCGTTATGGAGGAGAGGAATTTGCTGTGATTTTACCTAATACACCTGGGGAAGGAGCGCTTACTGTTGCACAACAAATCCGATCGCTTGTGAGAACGTTAGCCGTAATTCATCCTCAATCCTCGATCAGCGAGTACGTCACGCTGAGTGTGGGAGTTTCTTGCACGATTCCTACTCAGCAATCCTCTCCTGAAGAATTGATTGCGGCTGCCGATCGCGCACTTTATCAGGCAAAAGATTCAGGACGCGATCGTGCTATTTTTGTCGAATTGACGCCGACAGGAAGCTGGGGTGTATGTACTAAATGATTCTGAATAGAACGTTTGCCTCAACTGAGGTGGCAGTAGCAAAGCCCAAATGGCTTTGTTTAGAGACATGACAGCTTACTTACACTCATTCACCAGCAAAGAAACCCCAACTGAAATGAGCGATGAAACATTAAACAAAGGTGTCATTGTCATTGTCGATGATAAACCTACAAATTTGGGGGTGCTGTTCGATTTCTTGACCGATTCTGGCTTTAGAGTCTTAGTAGCTCAGGATGGTGAAAGTGCGATCCAAAAGGTTGAATATGCCCATCCCGATCTGATTTTGTTAGATGTGATGATGCCGGGAATTGATGGGTTTGAAACGTGCCGCCGCTTGAAAGCGAACGAGTCAACTCAAGACATTCCGGTTATTTTTATGACTGCCCTTTCCGATACGGTGGATAAAGTTAAAGGTTTTACTCTGGGTGCGGTGGATTATATAACCAAGCCGGTGCAGCAGGAAGAAGTGAAAGCCAGAGTTACCACTCACCTGACCATCCGCAACCTGCAAAAGAGACTACAAGCGCAAAATTTGCAGCTACAACGGGAAATTAAGGAGAAACAGAAGGCAGAGGAGTCGCGACGGCAAGCCGAGGAGAAATATCGCAGCATTTTTGAAAATGCGACCGAAGGTATTTTCCAGAGTACTCCTGATGGACGCTACATGACCGCTAATCCTGCATTGGCAAGGATTTACGGCTACAAGTCGCCAGAAGAACTGATGGCTCAAATTACTAATATCACGCAGCAACTTTATGTGGAACCGATGCTGCGGGAGGATTTAGGCACTCTCTTGGAAAGGGACAATACCGTATCAGAGGTGGAGTCACAGGTTTACCGCAAAGATGGCAGCGTTATTTGGATTTCAGAGAATATACGCGCTGTCCGAGATGCAAGTGATAATCTGCTGTACTACGAAGGTACTGTTTCCGATATTACAGAGCGCCGACAGACTGAAGTGGCTCTGCGCTTAGCTCGGAAAAAATCTGAACTCCTACTGCTCAATACCTTGCCACAAGCGATCGCTGAGCGTTTGAAAAAAGGTCAACGCACGATCGCTGAGAGCTTTGAAGACGTAACGGTGATGTTTGCTGATTTGGTTGACTTTACTAAATACTCGGCTCAAACTTCTCCAACCGAGCTGGTGGAAATGCTCAATGTGATTTTCTCGGAATTTGACCAACTGGCTGAACAGCATGGTTTGGAGAAAATCAAGACGATCGGGGATGCGTATATGGTTGTCGCGGGTTTACCGACGCCTCGTGGGGATCATGCCGAAGCGATCGCAGAAATGGCGTTAGATATGCAAGAAGCGATCGCCCAATACAACGCCGAGACGGGTCAAGCTTTTAAAATCAGAATCGGCATCAACAGCGGTCCTGTCGTCGCTGGTGTTATTGGCATCAAAAAATTCAGCTACGATTTGTGGGGCGATACGGTGAATATCGCCTCTCGTATGGAGTCCCAAGGTATACCAGGTTGCATTCAGGTCACCAGGGTCACCTATGAGCGATTGCGCGATCGATTTCTCTTTGAGGAACGCCAACCCATCCAAGTCAAAGGCAAGGGAGAGATGACCACCTATCTACTCGCGGGTCGCCAAGTGCCAGACTTCTCCACAGATTAAAGTCTGGGGCTAGACAAACCAAACCTGCAACCTACGGGTTTAAGAGTAAGTCCGTCTTCTCCAAAAAAAGTTTAGAGGAAACCTCTGGCACTGGGTCGATTTGACCCTCTCAATTCACCTAAACGGGGGATGAAATCTTATCCTGCTTCTGTCATCCTGGAAAAATTGATGATTTTACCAGCATACAGGCAAGGAAAAATTAACTTTTGACAAATGCCGGATTCTACTCTATAAATATAGATAACCAAAGTTTATCTGTGACACTTTGAGATGCGGCTTTCTGCCAGTTAGATATAGGGATAAGCATAGAGAAACAATCCCTTTGACAGCATCTCCTAGGCAGGTCTCAGGAGACGCCATACCATACTTGATATATTTCAACTGTTAATTGCTATACATTTTGCGCTCTAGCAAGAATTGATTTATATAAGCTTTATAAAACCCTCAAACTCTTTAAAGAGTTTGTAAATTGCTGAGCGGAGACTTTACAAACACCTCAGGAAGCTCCACTATACTTTCAAGATTCTATAAACTCCGTGAAAAATACTCGTTTCAGTAGGTATAAGAAAAGCCTATTGAAATAGAGAATTCCTGCACCAGCTCGTAAAACAATTTAGACGTTACGTTTGTTTAGAAACAATTCCTGTGGCTTTGAGTAATTGTACTTCCCCTCTAGAAATACTTTACAGACAAGCAAGATCTAACAAACTTGCTTTGTGAACGCTTGTGGTATTCTTCCAAAAAAATACTGGTATTTGTATTAAGCCAGTTTTCAGATTAGCGGTCAGTTATGAGATTTTTCTTAATGGTCGCTCAAAATCCTGCACGCTTTCCCATAGCACAAATAGGAGTAATTATGACCCTAGCTAAATCTCAACAGGAACGAATCAATCGTCCTGATACAAAGAATCAGCAGCTAGCTCAGGTAAGGATTGAGCTACAAAATTTCAATCAAAATGTTGCTTTACCAAATCTTTATAAAATCATCAGTCTATTTAAAGCTTTCGTAAATCCTTGGCGTAATACTAGCGTCATACAATTTTTATAAGACAATACAAAAGCGGGTGCATGGAAAGATTCACGTAGTTAACGAATAGAACGGGATAAACCTTACTAATCCTTAGGAAAGGAAAGTGATGCATCTCTCAAGTCTACTAAGTTGGTTTCTCCTTTTTGAGAACCGAATCATGGATATTAGTTGTGGTTGTTCTAAAATTTTGCTGATTGTCACTTCATTCACTACAAATAAGTCAGTTGTTCACGGCAAAATTATCACGATTACTGGGTTGACTGGGGCAAGTCGAGAAGCAGTGGTTAAAGTTTCAGGAATATAGTCGCTAGCAAGTCGCCCCTTCTAAAAATTTCAACAACTTAGTTGATTCTAAATGATGGCAAGGCAGTGAATTGAACTGAGCTGCTAAGAAAGCTATGAGCATTTCTTAAGCTTTTTCCAAAAAAAATACTGAAATCCTTGCCGAGCCTAACTTTTGAGAGTGGCGTGAACTATGGGATATTGCCCAAGAGCCGCTCCAAGCCTGCACGCTTTCAATAATACAAATAGGTAGGTAGAAGCCATGACCATAGCTAAAGCGCAAGAGGAACTAATGAATCCTCCAAAAGCCAAGGAAATAAAAAGTTCTACAAAGCCTAAACAGGAATCAAACAATTCTCATAAGCCTTTATCACAGTTACTAAATAGAGTGATTCTTTTTGGGGCAGGAGCAGGACTACTCGCTCTGGGAATTTCGCTGACTCTAAATCGTGTCACTTCAGTCACAGCAACAAAGGCATTTGTTAATGGCAAAATCATTACAGTCACCTCACCGATTGATGGTCAAGTTCAAGCGAAGACAAAACTTGACTCAGGTATGCCAGTCACCATGAAGCAACTGCTTCTAAAAGTGAAGGAGCCTGTAGCTAAGTCCGATTCGTTACAAACTCTTAAAGTTGATTTAGTTGCGGAGAAGGCAAAGTTGGAGGCGGTTGAAGCCAAGAGTAAGGAATTAGCTCAATTAAATCAATTTACTCAACCCAATCTCAACTACCCAGCCCCAAATCTCAAGCCTCTGGAAGAAGAAAGTAATAAAGTGCAGGAAGTAGCTCTTTCTCAAATAAACTCGGATACCGCACAAATTCCTGAGAAAGTAGCCGTTCGTCTAGCCGAGCAAAATGTAAAGCAGTCTGAAATTGAGTTAAAAGTTGCCCAAAATCACGCAAAAGTTGCTCAATCTAAATACGAAAAATTTCGATATCTTGCAAATCAAGGAGCTATCTCTACTTTCTCTGTAGAGGAGGTACTTAATAACTGGAAAGTGAGTCTAGAGCAAGTAGAGGCAGCTAAAGTCAGGCTGGAAACGGCGAACGTACACCTGACAGAACGAGAGCGTTTACAGAGAGTAGCCTCCCAATCGAATTTCAAAGAAGTATCGATAAAGACGAGTTCTCAAAAGGCGATTCCAGAAAATCTGAATCGAGAAAATCTGAACCGAGAAAATCTGAATCCCGAACTAGCTGAATTTCAGCGACGCAAAACTGAGCTTCAAGTTAGTATTGAGGCAAAGGAAAAAGCTATTACTGAGCTGGAAAAGTCTTCTAAGAAGCAAAAAGATTACCAAATTTTGGCTTCTAGTAAAGGAACATTGTGGGAAGTAATGGTTCAGGATGGCGAACAGATACGCTCCGGACAACCTTTGCTCAAGCAATTAAATTGTCAGCAACTTTGGGTAGATGCTTTCGTTAATCTTGATGATTTGAAGAGAATTCAAATTGGCAGTCCTGCACAGGTAGAAATTTATACCAACAACTTGAAGCTGAATGGTAAGGTGAAAACCATTCGTTCTTCCCTGTCAGGCGAACCCAAGTTAGGGCAAGACGTAGCGGTAAATCCTCCCGACACAAAAAATCAGCAGCTTGCGCAGGTAAGAATTGAACTACAAAATTCACAAGAATTAGGGCAAAGCCTTCAAAATTCGGCCCAATTTTGTCAAGTAGGACAAATTGCCAAGGTCAATATTGGTCAAGAAAATTCATTATTTGCAAATTTATTGCCTTGGTAAAAAACTATGAGTTTTCGTGCCTGGAAGTTTTTTTTCTTCTCTCTAGTCGCTGCCTTCTGCATCATTGATTGGGTTGTATTAAGTCATAGTTTAGATGGCATTGTCAACAAAACCGAGATACTGTTGCCTCTGGTGTTGGTGATAGGTATAACCCTGATGTGCCGTGCTGTTTTTACCAAAGCACCTCCCTTATGGCTCAAGATTTTGCTAACACTGGCTGCATCTTTTCTAAATCTTCGTTACCTCTATTGGCGCGTAACGGAAACACTGGTACTCGATTGGTATAACGGTCCCATTAGTCTAGCTATATTCTTAATGGAGCTGATTGCCATTATTAACGTCACCCTTCTTAACTACCAAACCTTGATACCAACTAATCGTAGCCCTGAGGCAGATTTGGGAGAGGAACGAATTAAGGAGGGGTACTACACACCCACTGTAGATGTATTTGTGGCTACCTACAATGAGCCAATGTTTGTGTTGAGGCGGACAATTGTGGGATGTCAAGCAATGCGCTATCCCCATAAGCAAGTTTGGTTGCTAGACGATGGAAGGCGACCTGAGGCAGCCAAACTTGCTGAAGAATTGGGCTGTAATTATTTAACTCGTTCGGATTCAGCTCATGCTAAAGCAGGCAATCTTAACAATGGATTAAAGTCCGCAAAAGGGGATATTGTCGTTGTCTTTGATGCTGACTTCATTCCTTTGGAAAACTTTCTAGAACGAACCATCGGTTTTTTTGAAGACCCTCAGGTTGCAATGGTGGTAACACCTCAAAACTTCTACAATCCTGACCAGCCAGAAATTAACTTAGGGGGTCGAATTATCCCCCACGAGCAAACCGTATTTTATAACATTATTCAACCGGGTCGTGACTTCACAAACAGTGTAGTTTGTACGGGAACATCAAGCGTAATGCGGCGAAAGTATCTCGATGAAATTGGTGGAATTCCTACGGGTACTATTGTTGAAGATTGGACAACAGGAATGATGTTGCAAGCCAGAGGATACAAGTCGATTTTCCTAAATGAATTAGTGAGTGTTGGGGCAGCACCAGAAAATTTTTCTTCCTATCTTGTGCAGCGAGTTCGATGGGCAGAAGGAACTATCAAGCTTCTGTATACTCAATACAATCCTATGTTTCTCCCTGGCTTAAATCTTGTCCAGCGAATCAACCATATGTCCGGTGTTCTTTTTTGGATCGATCAAGCTAGTCAAAGTGTGAGCTATGTTGCTCCTGCTTTGTTTTTCTTGTTTGGTATGCAATCTATGAATACAACTTTGCCAGACATTATCTATTATTGGATGCCCAACTACGTTTGTGGATTACTGCTGGTTTCTTGGTTAATTGGAAGTCGAACAATTTTAGTAACTTATGCCTATAATACCCTGATGTGCTTTTCTCTGGTTCCTACGATTATTAGTACGTTTTTGTTTCCGAAACGCAAAATCAAATTTAAAGTCACGCCTAAAGGTCTAACTCAAAAAGAGACTTCGCTAGATTTTAAGTCGATGCGCGTTATCTTAATTTTCCTATGTATCAACTTACTAGCGGTTGGTCTGAGTCTATTTAAAGCGCATCAAGCAGATTTCTTTATTGGCGCTGAAGTCATCAATTTTCTCTGGGCGCAGTTCATCGCAATAGTTTTAGCGATTAGCGTTATTGCTGGAATTGATGTAGTTGAAGAACGAAAGGGAATTAGAGTTAATTGTTCTGAGTTTTGTAAGATTAGTTTTTCAGATAATCCAGACACCTATTTTTTCTCAGAATTAGTTAATATCTCGGAGACTGGAGTTGCCTTACAGACGCCGGAAAATCTATCTCTAGCTATCGATCAGACTGTAGACTTCTCTATTCCTGGAGAGCCGCTTCAACTTACTGCTGAAGTCAAACGAATCGCTGGAAATGAAATTGGTTGTACGTTTTTAGATATAACTCCTCATCAGCATAGGCAGCTCATCGAATTTATCTTCTGCCGCGTTAGCCATTGGGAGAAGCCTAAAATTGCCAACGAAGTCCAAGCTTTACAAGCATTATTCAGTACCTTATTTGAACTTTATCCTTTGCAAAAAATTCGATAAAAAATAATTAACGGAAACTTTGACTTTTGTTTATACCTACCACTTTTAGGTAAGGGTGCGATGTTTGTGAGCAAACGGCTTCTACGTCTTTTACTACTATTTGTTTTAGCTCTAGCAATAGCGTGTTGTAGTAATCCACAAGGGCATTCTGCTGATGCCAAGTCCAGTGCGTATCGCTATCTTGTTCGAGTTGCCGATCGCTCTCCCCTAAGTACAGAGCCTGTCGCTAATACTAATGCCACTGGAAGCAACAGCACAAACGCACTGAGTTTCTTAGTGAGCTTTGAAACAACGGCATCGAACACAGACTTTGACCGAACGATGCGGGATGTGGCGTTTACCTATGATAATGCCGTCGCGGCTGTTGCTTTCATTGCAGCGGGAGACCAGCAACGGGCAAAGCAAATCGTGGATGCCCTAATCTACGCCCAAAATCACGATCGCTTTTACAAAGATGGTCGGATTCGCAATTCCTACAGAACTGGAAAACTCGTTGCACCCGATGGGCGCGTTCTCCTACCGGGATGGTACGACCCAAAACAAGGTCGATGGGTCGAAGATGAGTTTCAGGTAAGTACCCACACGGGCAATGTTGCCTGGGCAATGCTGGCGCTTTTGGGATACTACGAAACCTACGGGGGTGCCCCCTATCTTGCTGCTGCACAAAGAATGGGGGAATGGGTAGAGCAAAATTGCCGAGATAGTAGGGGGGGGGGAGGGTATCTAGGCGGTTTTAGCGGTTGGGAAGCAAATCCTCAGTTGTTGAGATATAAATCCACAGAACACAATCTGGATTTGTACGCAGCGTTTTGGCGACTTTATTTGCTCACTGGCAACTCAGCATGGCAGGAACAGGCAAATGCTGCCAAGAAATTTGTCTTATCCATGTGGGATGACGTGGAAGGGAAGTTCTGGACGGGGACTAAACTCGATGGGGTAACGGTAAATCGAGAGAATATCCCCCTGGACGTGCAGGCGTGGGCACCACTGGTGTTGAGGGAGGATGGAAAACCCTACTGGCGAGCGCTTCAATACTCCGAACAGCAACACCGAGTAGGAGACGGCTTTGACTTTAACCAAGACCGCGATCGCATTTGGTATGAAGGCACGGCACAGATGGCAGTTGCTTACCACTATACCGGGCAGCTTGATAAGTCAAAATCCCTGGTGGCAATACTTTTAGCAGCGCAAGATGCCTCCGGAGGAATACCCGCTGTTAATCAGGATGCACTAACAACAGGCTTTTCACTGCCCACTGGAGAACCTTGGTTCTATTTTCACCGCTTACATATAGCTGCAACCGCGTGGACAGTACTTGCACAAAAAGGAGTTAATCCCTTTTGGTTGGGAAGTAAATGAAGTGGCTGAGTGCCACTCCCTTGGAAGTCAAAAGTCAAAACCCTTACAGATTTTTCATAGTTCACGACCAATAACAAGAAATAAGGAGCCTATCGTCTATGTCGAAATTATTAACAAACCGTTGCGCTTTTTTGTTTTTGGCTTCTGCATTAGGGCTTGCAGGTAACGCATTTATTGCTAAGAGTGCTGCTGCTCAAAGTGTGGATGTTCCCTTTAATGGAACTGTGCCCGGAGCCTGTACTTTTAATACTCCTACCCCTGGTGTTTTAGCCGTTAACGATACCTTTGAGCCAACACTTTTGTTAGGTGGCACAGCAGTAGGAGGCACCATAGCCAAAGGAAGAGCGGGTTTCGTTCAGGTTGTTTGCAACACGGCGGCTAACATTACCATCAATGAGCCAGTTCAAACTCGTGGCTTTAGATTCAACATCAAACGTAACTTTGCTAGCGCTGTTTTAACGGGAGCCAATGGCGATGTCATTACTACCAATGGAACGTCTACTCTACCCATGA
>JALYGX010000419.1 GCA_030776905.1 Cyanobacteriota bacterium
GAGTTATTTCGGTCATGGGATTCCTTTTTACTGACACAAAACGTCGATTTTTCATTAAGAACGGTCTAGTTGATAATAGCCAAACTGTATTTTTTGACAATATTTTATTAACTCAGCACACAGTAGGTGTTTGCGAAATTATTGTCACACTTTCAGCGGGATAAAATACTCTTTATTACACTATCTGCGTTATTTAACGATATAAATATTCCTCCATTCGATTTATCATGTCTGGCATAATTCTCATCTTGAAGATAGATTTGATGAGCTTTAGCTTGATTCCAAAAAGGTATAGTGGGATTCAAATGGTGAACTAAGTGATAGTTTTCATTATGTATGCTGGTAAAAAAAGTTTCTAGCCAGTGACTGTTACGATTGCGTGTCATGTAAAGGTTACAATCATTTTTCATTAAAGGATAATGTTCGGAGAGTTCTATGAACCAGCCGATAATTTGAAAAGTTGTTAGGTACGGAATTAACCAAAATATGATAACTAAGTTCCAGAAATGCCCATAAATGGAGCATAGAGCGATCGCTAAAAGATAACACAACATAATAAATTTTTCTTTTCGTGCAGTTTCCCAGAATCTTTGTCTTACTAATGAATATAAATACTTGGGTACTTTGCTCAGAAACAGAGGCAAGTAGATATTTTGAAGCACGAACTTTCCTGGGCTAACATCCTCTCTATATAATCCCTCATTTAGCATAAATTTGTAATCCAGGTCTAGCTCTGGATCGCCGAAATGACCGTGGTGATAACGGACATGTGATTTCTGATAGGATGTGAATGTTTGAAATATTAAATATCCGGAAAAAAAAGACCCAAGTGCAAAATTGAAGGATTTATTTTTGAGCAATATTCCGTGAGCTGCTTCATGAAGTAGCGTTGCCAGAGCACGTTGTCGAGCCCCAATGATTAAAACAGCTAAGGGATAAAAGTTCCACGTGATGTAAGATGTTACAAATATGCTGCTCCCAATGAAAAAATAATCTTCCAGCACAGCAAGTATACCGTGCCAATTATCGATTTTTGTTAATAACTCGATTTTTTCCTTGATCGACTCACTAAATTTGTAATTTTTATGTTTATACTTATTCATTTTTGACTAACCCAATTATATTTCACTTTGATTTTTTGCTTTAGAGGTGAGTACGTTTTCAATTATTTTTCCATCTAAGTCGAGTGTCTGCCTTGGTGCTAAGCTGCGTAGCAGCTAAATTTAATAAACAGTTACAATCAAGCTGCGTAGCAACTTAAGCGGTATTGTACCAAACTTTGAAGCGCTATAAAATTATTACTCCCGATGTGCTTGTGCTTGCTCCAGGCTGGTTCTGAGTTGTGCGGCTAACACCTGTACGTGCGGCTTTTGCATCATATTAATATGGTTACCTGGAACAACGTGAACATCTATAGTAGTAGAAAACTCGTTCCAGCCCAAATCAGGCGCTTTTAACATATCAGTCAGCTCCAGGGCAACATCCTCAAAATCATCAATTTCTTCGGCACGGAAAAGGGCAATTCTCAAAGAAAGCACTTGCTGCGGTAAATAAACGTGGTGAGCTTGCAGATTAGCTTTGTAAACTTGCACGCTTCCCTGAACTGACGTTATTTCCGCATCAGGGGGCAATAAATTGACTTGGATCAACTGTTCTTTGAGATAGTTCAATTGCTCTTCTGGAGTAAGGGAAGCGAGAGTCTCTTTGGATACCGACAAATCTTTGCCCAACATATATCCAATAAGGCTGGCAAACTCACTCATAACCGCCGCATTATCAACATCTTCACAATTTGCCTTGTTACCAAGAATTGGTGCAACGGCGTCGATAATCGCAACCAGAGCCACCTCATGTCCCTGTTTTTGTAACTGAGTCGCCATCTCAAAAGCAACTATACCTCCAAACGAATGTCCTCCCAACAGGTAGGGGCCTCTTGGCTGAACGGTTTGTATGGCTTCAATATAGTAGGCGGCTATGTCTGACAACTGCGTAAAAGGCTCTGACTCCCCATCAAGACCTTTTGCTTGTAGTCCGTAGAACGGTTGCTCAGAGCCTAGATGATGCGCTAGCTCATATAAGTAAATCACATTTCCACCAATTCCAGGCACGCAGAAAAAAGGCCGTTTGGAACCGTTTTTCTGAATCGCTACTAAGGGAGACGAGGGCTGGGAATCTGGAAGCTGGCGAAGACGACTTGCTAGCTGTTCTATAGTCGGACTAGAAAAGAGTGTCGCTAGGGGAAGATTTAGACCAAACTGCTGCTGAATTATTGCCATTAGGCGCACAGCTAAAAGAGAATGACCGCCTAATTCAAAAAAGTTATCCCGAATTCCAACAGCGGTCAGCTGCAAAACCTCTGACCAAATGCGCTGTAGTTGCTGTTCAAATGTGTCGCGAGGGGGGACAAAGCTGGTTGAGTCAGAAGGTGAGCTATCTGGTGCTGGTAAGGCGCGACGGTCTACCTTACCATTGGGCGTCAGCGGTATGGCGTCCAGCACCACAAACGCAGATGGGATCATGTAGTCGGGGAGCTTTTGTTTGAGGAAGT
The DNA here is from genome assembly GCA_030776905.1 of Cyanobacteriota bacterium. Taxonomy (GTDB): domain Bacteria; phylum Cyanobacteriota; class Cyanobacteriia; order Cyanobacteriales; family Coleofasciculaceae; genus CADCTM01. The sequence continues at coordinate 2,549 of JALYGX010000419.1, forward strand.
GGCGCAGGGAGCTATTGGTGGGTAGCGCTTGGTCGGGTACAAGATAAGCTACGAGGCGTTTATCGCTTTGGATATCTTCTCGGACGATGACCACAGTTTCTCGCACGCCTGGGTGCTGCGCGAGGGCTGCCTCGATTTCTCCAAGTTCGATGCGGAATCCGCGAATCTTCACCTGGTTATCTATGCGACCCAGAAACTCGATGTTGCCATCAGGTAGATAGCGAGCTAGGTCACCAGTTTTGTACAGGCGTGCCCCGTGTTTGTTACTAAAAGGATCAGGGATGAATTTTTCGTCGGTTAAGTCTTTTCGGTTGAGATAACCTCGCGCTAAGCTAACACCACCAATATAGATTTCGCCAATCACCCCGATGGGTACTGGTTGCTTTTGAGAATCCAGCAAATAGATCTGCGTATTAGCGATTGGTCGTCCTATTGGTAAATTAGACCAGATTTTCTGCTTTTCTGCACAACCTGGTATGTGATAGACAATGGAAGTAACTGTCGTTTCGGTCAGTCCGTAGACATGAACCATAGGAATGCAGAACTTCTGCCAAGTCGCCAATTTTTCCGGAGAAGCTGTTTCACCTCCTACGATTACCAAGCGTAAAGAATTTGGCGCTCCTCCGGGCGTTTGAGACAATTCATTCACCAGTTGATGCCAGTAGACTGTCGGCAATTCAATGACTGTTACTTTTTCTTTTTCTATCAGTTGCAGAAGCTCTGCACAAGAAATTGGTTCCATCGTTTTTGGGAGGACAACCGCTGCCCCACTTAACCAAGTCGGGAAGAGTTCTTCAACCACAACGTCAAAGCCGATAGCAGCAAATTGCAAGAACCTATCGCCCGCTTGCAGATTGAATTGCTTGGCAATCTCCAGAGTGTAGTTTACTAATGCTTGGTGTTCGATTAATGACCCTTTCGGCTTTCCTGTAGACCCTGATGTATAGATCG
>JALYGX010000420.1 GCA_030776905.1 Cyanobacteriota bacterium
GAGATTTTCGGTAACAAGTTTTTTGCCCGCCCCAATCAATTCCGAAAACAAGCTTGTTGGTTTGGTGCTTTTGATGAATTTCTCTATATAGATACTGATATTGTTGTTTTTGAAAAAATAATTGATAGCCTTGACTATCTCAATAATTATGATTTTATCTGCTGTGATTACCAGCATACGGGTGGAATAAAAAATGTTTTCACTGATAAAGTTATAGAAGATAAAATATTTAACAATACGGACGTTCAGGATATTTTTAATGGTGGCTTTTGGGGTTCTAAGAAAAGCTTAATCTCGGAACACGTTTTATATGAAACGTTCTCGGAATGTGCCGCTCATCCCGAATACTTTGACTTTTCCGAAAAAACTTCTGACCAGCCCATTATCAATTATATGATTCTGAAACATATGCCGCGCCGATTTAATATTGTTCGTAGACCGGGTGGCGCACCGGGAAATTGGGCAGGCAGCAAACAATTTCAAACTCAAGGTCATCAACTCATCGATCCAAATATCAATCAACCCCTGCAATATCTACACTGGGCAGGTATTCGCATCCAACCGGGTTGTCCTTACTGGGATATCTGGAAGTACTATCGTTACTTGAATGAGTCAGAGCCTCTGGAAGCTGAACAAACTGAAACTAGAACAAGTATTTTACAGAAAATCAAAAATAAAATTAGGCACTTGAGGTGATGACTATTTTCGATTTAGCTGATTAATAACTTACTTTGCTTTACCGATTTCCATCTACCCTGCCTCAGCAGATGAGCGTGGCAAGCTAGTATAAAGTTATGTAAAAATCGTGAGAGTGGAAAGATTTAAAGTGTTGTGATTTAGTTCTCTAACACGGGCAGTAAACCAATATCAGGGCTTACCAGGGCGAATTTAAGCAAATATCTCAGATTTTTTCAGATAGAAAACTTAGTCCTCAATCGTAGTTCCCCACAAAGATTTTGACGAGTTAAATCAATTTCCCCACTAGACGGGAACGCCTCTGGCTCTCCCGACTTCACCTTTGAGCCAAACCAAAAACTCTGACGAATCAGCATCTATAGGGGGGACTACTAGGGACTACTAACGATATAGGAACAAAGACTTTAGTATGTGCCGATTACTTGGCTACCTGGGCGCGAGTATTAACCTCGATCGCCTTTTGTACAAACCAGAACATTCGTTGATAGTCCAGAGTTACCAACCCCAGGAGATGACTTCTGGCGTAGTTAATGCCGATGGGTTAGGACTTGGCTGGTATCACACTGAGCAAGATGTTGACCCATTCACCTACAAAAATACTCTACCGATTTGGAATGATACTAATCTTCCAGAATTGAGCCGTTATATCGAGTCAAAATGCGTGGTGGGGTACGTGCGCAGTGCAACGGCAGGTCAAGCACTGGATATGAGCAACTGTCAGCCGTTTCGATCTGATCGCCTTTTATTCATCCACAATGGCAATATCGACAAGTTCCGGAAGACACTGTATCGACCCATACGCGATCGCCTTAGTGATACTATTTACCAGTCGATCAACGGCACGACCGATTCCGAACATATGTTTGCACTGCTAGTCAACGCTTTGCAAACCTTGCCCGATAGTACCCTGGAAAAGGCATTACAGACTACATTAATGACCCTGACGGGGTTAGCCCAATCCCATCACGTCAGCTTTTCTGCCAATACGATTGTCACGGATGGGCATCGTCTCGTCGCCAGTCGCTATGGACTTGGCACATCGACTCCGACACTCTACTGGCTGAGGGATGACCCAAGTTACCCAGATGCGGTAATTATTGCTTCTGAACCGCTATTCGCTGGCAACTGGAACAGCGTCCCGAACAGTAGCATTCTCAGCGTAGGAGAAAACCTTGAAGTCCACATCCATCAAGTCTTGTAGAGACGCTCTGGCGTCTGCCATGCATCGATGTCGTATTGGCACTCTCGCTTTATTTGAAGGCATTGACGAGACGAGTTTTCGCAGGCAAGCACATCCAGAGTTTAGCCCAGCCGGTTGGCATTTGGGTCACATTGCTTATATAGAAGCGTTATGGATACTAGAGCGCTGTGCGGGCTTACCGCCCATATTTCCGCAATATCGCAAGCTATTAGCGGCTGATGGCTTGCCAAAATGCGATCGCGAAAAGTTACCGCCACTCCCAGACATTTGTCATTATTTGGATACAGTGAGGAGCCAAGTATTAACCTACCTGGAAACCGCACCGCTAGACGAACAAGAACGGTTGTGGCACTTTTTGCTTCAGCATGAGAGTCAGCACACCGAAACCATCGCCTTTGTTTTGCAATTACAACGCTGGCATCGGTGCGAACGACATCAGGAAATGTGGCTCAGGGGGCGTGCCGAAAATCCCGCTTCTCCTCTCGAACCTGGGGTGCAGATGATGGAAATTCCGGCGGGTGAGTTTGAAATGGGGAACGACTCAATAGACGCGCTGGATAATGAGCGATCGCTTCATCGCGTATACTTAGATACCTACTGGATCGATCGGTATCCCGTCACCTGTCAACAATACCGGACGTTCATAGAAGCTGGTGGCTACCAAAACTCAGAGTGGTGGTCAACAGCAGGATGGACGTGGCTTCAGGAGAATCCCGTACAAGAACCACTTTATTGGTCATCTGACCCAACCTGGGACAATCATCCCGTTTGTGGCGTTAGCTGGTACGAAGCTGACGCTTATGCGCGGTTTGTCGGCAAGCGACTGCCAACCGAGGCGGAGTGGGAAAAAGCCGCGAGTTGGGATGGGGCAGGGAAATGTCGCCATACCTATCCCTGGGGAAACGCCGAACCTGATAGTTCCCGATGTAATCATGACAATGCTGCGGCACAAACCACGCCCGTCAATGCCTACCCAAAAGGGCAGAGTGCATATGGTTGCTACGATATGCTAGGCAACGTTTGGGAGTGGACATCTAGCTGGTTCGACGCTTACGAGGGATTTGTCAGCTACCCTTATCGCGGCTATTCGCAAGTTTATTTCGACGGGCAGCACCGAGTGCTTAAAGGTGGCAGTTGGGCAACTCGCCCTTGGTCGATGCGTTCTAGCTTTCGCAACTGGTATTATCCAGACATTCGTCAGATTTTGGCGGGTTTCCGTTGTGCTTCTAGTACAGACTTGTCATAACGCCATCAAGCTCATCTAATTACCGCTATCTTTGGCTGGGAGCCAATAAATCAATGGTTTGAGCCTGAAACATACTGATAACCAGATGTTTCAGGCAAATTTGTAATGCGATCGCAGGTAAAAATTGACATGAGTAATTTGAATCAGAGTGCCGCTAGCCTTAGTGAAGCTTACCGCAGACACCCCTCCCTGCAAGACGGACGCTTAAAGCTTGAACAGTTGCTCGATCTGGGCGCTTCCTCAGATGCTGGTAGCGATGTAATTCAAGGCTTAACTCAGACTCCTAAAACTTTACCACCCAAATATTTTTATGATGACCGTGGCTCAGAGTTGTTTGAAAAAATTTGTGAATTACCCGAATATTACCCAACGCGCACAGAAGCGGTAATCCTACGCCAGTACGCTGATGAAATTGCTCGGATAACGGGTGCTTGTGAATTAGTGGAACTCGGTAGTGGCAGTTCAACAAAAACTCGTCTGTTGCTGGACGCTTACGAGGATTTGGGCTATCCATTACGCTATATACCCATTGATGTTAGTGCTGGAATTTTGGAAAGTAGTGCGCAGCAGTTGCTGGCGGATTATTCCTCACTTCAAGTTCTCGGTTTAGTCAGCACCTACGAGTTGGCCCTTCAAAAGTTAATCCCAACTCAACTACCGACACGAATGATTTTTTTCTTGGGTAGTACCCTAGGCAATCTCAAGCCCCAAGAATGTGATGTCTTTTTCTCGCAAATCACAGCAGCGCTAGAGGTGGGTGAGTATTTCTTGTTAGGAGTTGACCTGCAAAAGCCGAAACAGGTATTAGAAGCGGCTTACAACGACAGTCAGAAAGTAACGGCTCAATTTAATCTCAATATACTAAATCATCTCAATCGGCGCTTTCAAGGGAATTTTGACACTCGGCTATTTGAACATTGGGCATTTTATAACGAGCAATTGCATCAAATTGAAATGCACCTGCGGAGTTTGAAAGCGCAAGCTGTCCGGTTAGAGGCTCTTGACCTTACTGTTAATTTTGAAGTAGGCGAGACGATTATGACAGAAATTTCTCGTAAATTCGACTTGAATGTCATGCAACAGGAACTCCAGTCAAAAAATTTAAAACCGTTACAAGTCTGGACTGACCCCAAAGAGTGGTTTGGCTTGATACTCTGCCAGCTACAACCGTCAACATTCATTCCTGTTGTTAATTAGCCGTTATAATGGCTTGGTTGAGAGGGAGATTATATTTCGTTCAAAATCTAGGTCAATAATCATCACCTACAGTTGAGCGTTGACCTGGAAAATGCTATGAGGTGAGTCAAGATACAAGGGCTTAAGCGGCTAAGAAAGTAGTTACGTGCTGAACAAACACCCTTACACTTTCCAGGTGTATGTTGTGACCGCAACTACTAATTATTTCTAGTTTGGCAAACTTACAGATACTCGCCATCTCTGTATTGATTTTTTTAAACTTTTCATCATATTCACCGACGAGCAAAAGCAGCGGTATTTTGTTGTCTTTGAGTTCTGACCATAAAAAAGGCTGACGACCAAGACTCATACTCCGAAGGGATTTTGCCAACGCTGAGGGTTGATTTTGTAGCCGATGAGCCATTATTTGTGTAAATTCTGGATGCCTTTTTATGGAAGCGAAAAGAGGCTGGTCGTACCACTTTAACAAGAATGATGCAAAGTCGCTGGTTTCTAGTTCTCTCGCTAGTTTCTCATCATTTTGAAGTCGTTTAAGTTGTTCCTCTTGAGTCTTTAACCCTGGAGACGTTGATTCAAGTACAACTTTAGAGAAATATTGGGGAAAATGAAGTGTTAGGTATAAGGCTAATCGCCCGCCCATTGAATAGCCGACTAGAAAACATTTTTTGATGCTCAACTGCTCTAGCAAGTTGATTAATGCCTGAGCTGTATTTTGCATTGTATAGTACTCTTCCCCGTCTGGAACTTGAGTTTTTCCATGACCGGGAAGGTCAACGGTGAGACAATAAAATTGCTCAGAACATAATGAGATAACTTGATTAAATTCGTTCCCGTCGCCTAGAAAGCCATGCAAAAAAAAACGACTGGTTTGTCTGGACTGCCCCTTAAGGAATAGTGGAATTGATACTTGTCTAGCATGATGATTCTTTCCATTTCACTTCTCAACCTCTCAAAATCAGTTAAGTGAAAGTGAATAGCTTGTATTCAATAGGTTGCAAGACTCTTTCATTTTGAAGTTTCATTTTTGGTTCCAAGGTTACTATTCCCTATCGTGCCTCATCTAACGGATTAGGTGGCTTACTCGATGCCTTGGCTGTACCCTTGAAAAAGGCATTGAGAATTACTGCGATCGCTTTTGACTCGCTTAATTGGTTATCTTTCATGAATTCCCGGAGTTTAGCGTAATCTTCAGGCTCGATATACTCACCTGCCTCGATTTGAGGAGTCGGTTTACCTCGAACTGCCTCAAGTTGCTCGGTAATTTCATTGACTCTCTGCTTAACCTTCATAAAGTCGAGGGTTAGCCAAATCGCTGGGTTAGTCAGTTTTTTGTCTTCTCTACTAAACATGGCGTATGTCTAAAGGAGTATGTCCCTATCAGTTCTGCGAGTTTGTTTACTTAGATTTTGACTGGGTTCTATATCAGAAGGCGTCATTCGGAAAGAGGATGAGTAGATATAGGTATTCATGATTTAATAGTTGGTTTTTTAGATAATTACACTTTCCTAACAACCTTAAATACTCTATTGGGATAAAAAAAGCCCCTAGAAGCACTAAGGGACAAGAAGAAAAAGTAATCGCCTATCCAGTTACAACTTTTCAACTTAATTAATCTCTTAAGAGGCAAGCTTGCCCAATGAGGATAAATTCTACCCTCGGTTTTTAATCAACATGACATCGATAACCTTGACGGCAATTTCCTCGGATATCTCTAAAGCGCGATAAAGCTGGTTCAAAAAATCTTCTTCCTCTACCGTGACATCGCCATCCGCTAAAACAATATCAGTTGTTACAGCAAAGGCTGTCTCTCGCAGTTCGTAGGGTAGGGATACTATGGCGGCACCAAGCAGTGTATCAGCACCTTGGCGTTGGAGAGTACTTAAAAGTCGATCAAACATTTTTCTCATCACATCATCGGGATAGCTCCTGAACAGTTGCATCCGAGATAAAGTAGTTATGAGTGATTGCACTTCAGAATCAGCCGCGTACCCGTCAGCACCCACTGCAAGCAATGCGATCGCAGCAAAAGCCTCAGCTGGTCCTAGTGTTGTTTGATTTTGTTGACGACTACTTGATATTTTGTCAAATAGACCCATTATTTTTCTCCTGACAAACTATATTTGTTCTTACCAAGATCGCACTGTTTAAGATTAACGGAATCGGTACAAATACTGATATAGGCACCCTTTACCATCGTGTTAGCTAACCTACTGCTAAATCAGCGATCGCCTACCTTACCAACTCCAGTAAAATTAAGACTCTAACTCTGCCAATTCCATCCAGCGCTCAGTTGCCGCCTCAATTGCCTGAGTTAAAACTTCTACCTGCTTATAAAGTTCTTGAACCTTGGTAGCAGAACCGGGAGCAGCATTGTAAAGTGCTTTTTCTACATCAGCTTTCTCGGCTTCCAGTTGAGCAATTTTACCTTCAAGCTTCTCAAATTCCTTCTTTTCCCAATTGGAAAGCCTGCGCGACTTGCCATTCGTTGAGGCTTGTTGCTCTGATTTCTCAACTTTGGGTTCGGCCTTTTTAGCTGGAGAATTAGCACTTTGTTGAGCGGCTTCTGCTTCTTCTGCCTGCTTGTAGTCGATATAAAGTGAATAGTTGCCCGGATACTGACGTAGGTTACCCTCGGACTCAAAGGCAAAGATTTTTTCTACTGTGCGGTCAAGAAAATAGCGATCGTGAGATACTGCAATGACACAGCCGTTGAAATCTTCCAGATATTCTTCCAGCACAGAGAGCGTCTGTACGTCCAAGTCGTTCGTCGGTTCATCGAGAATCAGCACATTAGGAGCGCTCATCAGCACCCGCAACAAAAACAAGCGGCGTTTTTCGCCCCCTGAGAGTTTACTGATAGGCGCATATTGCTGATTACCAGGGAACAAGAAACGCTCCAACATTTGCGAAGCCGTAATCAGAGTTCCGTCTGCGGTTTTAACGAATTCAGCCACTTCTTTGAGGTAATCAATCACGCGGTGATTTTCGTTGAGTGCTTCCAGCAAATCGTCCGAGTGCTGGTCAAAATAGCCGATGTGAATGGTGGAACCAATTTCGACCTTACCTGAATCGGGTTGAACGCGCCCGGTGATGATATCCATGAGAGTGGATTTACCTGCACCATTACCGCCAATGATGCCGACGCGGTCATCAGAACTGAATTCGTAGGTAAAGTTTTTAATTAAAGTGCGATCGCCATACGCTTTAGAAACATTATCTAACTCAATGACTTTCTTCCCAATCCGACGACCAGGGGTAGAAATATCAACCTTCCCCTGAACCTGTTTAAACTCCGTTGCCTGCATATCGTGGACGCGCCCAATCCGCGCTTTCTGCTTCGTACTCCGCGCTTTGGGTCCTCGCTTGAGCCATTCCAACTCCCGGCGCAATACACCTTGATGTTTGCGCTGACTGCTCACCGCCGCTTCTTCCGCTAAGGCTTTTTTCTCCAGATAGTAGGAATAGTTACCAGAGTAAGTATAGAGGTCGCCCCGGTCGATTTCGATGATACGGTTAGTGACGCGATCGAGGAAATAGCGATCGTGTGTAATCAGCAAAATTGCGCCACGGTAGCGATTGAGATACTCCTGCAACCACTCAACCGACATAGCATCTAGATGGTTGGTCGGCTCATCCATCAGCAACACATCCGGTTCCGAAAGTAACGCCGCCGCTAGAGCAATGCGCTTGCGATAGCCGCCCGATAAATTACCAATGCGAGCCTCGAAGTCTTCAATCCCCAACTTGGTTAGGATAATTTTTGCCTTCGTTTCCAGTTCCCAAGCGCCTGTTGCTTCCATGCGCTGCATCACACTAGAGAAACGCGCCATCAGTTGGCTATCCTCTGGATGGTGAGCCAATTTACTCGAAAGTTCCTCATACTCGCGCACCAGTGTCATTTGCTCGCCACTGTCTGCAAACACCTGTTCCAGTACGGTGTGGTTCTCATCTAAGTCTGGCTGTTGGGGTAAGTAAACAATCCTGGCTCCAGAATTGACCAACAGTTGTCCCTCATCAATTGGCTCTAGTCCGGCAATCATCTTCAATAAGGTGGATTTGCCAGAACCATTTGTGCCGATTAAGCCAACTTTATCAGTGGCATCTAGACTAAAACTGCCATCTTTGAGGATTTCCTTAATGCCAAAGTCTTTTTGAACCGATTGCAGTGTAAAAATACTCATCCAGTTTCTGTCGTGAAAGCCCTTATAAAGCAGGTTAGCACTCGGTAGCCGGAGTAGGGGCGATACCCACAGCTCGGTTAACCTTTCCCCCAACCCCTCTCCTAGGAAGGTGAGGGGAGTCAAACTCCCCATTCCCTACCAGGGAATGGGGCTTAGGGGGGTTAGGTCAGCCTTATCCGAGCAGTATTGGGGCAAGACCCTACGCTTTTTGCTAGGACTCAGTAGAATCAGAACTATGGCAAAAGCTCCCAGCCTCATTATTGGTGTACAACACTAAGTCTAAATAGATTGCAGTACCTCCTCAATTTGTGAGCGATCGAGGGCATGACCAATGAGTACCAAGCGAGTTTGGCGGGGTTCGGAAGCTTGCCAAGGACGGTCGAAGAAATTATCAATGCGATCGCCTACTCCTTGTACTACCATCCGCATCGACTTGTTGGGAACAGCCACAAAGCCTTTAATGCGGTAAATTTCCTGGTTTTGCATCAACTGTTTCAGCTTCGCCGTTAAAACTGTCGGCTCAAAGGCTTGGTCTAAAATTAAGTGAACCGAGTTGATCTCGTCATCATGCTCGTGGTCTTCCTCAGTGTCGTGG
>JALYGX010000421.1 GCA_030776905.1 Cyanobacteriota bacterium
CTAGCTCTCCTGATGCTTCGGGCATTCCCGTGGGTGACATCGACTCAGTAGGATTTACCTCAGTTGGCAGGGCTTGAGCCTCAAGATGCTTAGGACTCCTCAAGTCCTCCACCTTGGTTTCAAATGCGTTAGTTGTGCCACTCACCGTCTCTAAATTAGTTAGAGGACTAGTGGGTGTGGCTACGGCTAAGTCGCTAGCTGTCCTTTCTGTTGTGATAACTGAGGTGTTCTCACCGGAAGCGGGACTGGCTGACTCAGCTATTGGAAATGCCTGTGTAGGTGTCGCTACCGCTAAGTCGCTAGCTGTCCTTTCTGTTGCTATAACTGAGGTGTTCCCACCGGAAGTGAGACTAGCTGACTCAGCTATTGGAAATGCCCGTACTGCCACAGTAGGCTGACTGGATGCTGGTGTCACCTCTGTTTTTGCTATGGGTAAATCTGTAGAGGTAGGGGATTTGTGATTTGAAGACTCAATCGGTGCAGCTACTGTTGGGCTGAGATCTGGTGCTGCTTGAACGGGTGATAAACTGGTAGCCACGCAACCCAGGGTTGCAAATATCAATGCTGAAGATGCTGTCTTTTGAACGTGCAGACAGAATTTCACAGTACTCTATACTCCTCGAAACACCACAGTCGGGTTCGATTTTACCTGACATTTGATACTAATTGCTAAGTTAATTTTTATTTTTTATCCAAAACTAATTTCCAATCAAAACTTGCTAAAGCTTCGGCACGTTGCACTGCACCTAGAAGATATTTTACGACTTAGGATAGAAGACAACTTGAGATATTATTGATATACTTGCCTGGATAAAAATGTTAATTTTGCTTTTCTAAGTAACTTTTTGAAACTAAAGTATTTGTATAAAGAGCGTTTGATTAACAGTCATAAAAGCGGAGAATTAACAATTAAGAATTATGTTGTCGGGAGCATCCCTCTTGGAAAAACACCTGGCAATGAGACCTCATCACCCTCAAGGGGACTTTCCATCAGACCAGATTAGAGCGATCGCTAAACGCACCGCCTGTCCTACTACCGAGAAACGAGCTGTCTGATCTGCCGTTTCTTCCCACTGCCGTAGCTGCTTCTGAAATAGTTGGTCTTTTTCGGCTCGCTGCTTGATTACCTGACCAATTACTTTTTTCTGGATTTCTTCAGTTGAAATGTTCTGTTCGTGCAAAAACTCTAGTAGTCGCTGCACGCTCTCTACAGAGTGTTCTGGGGAGTGGGACAGGATAATTCGCTGAATTTGAGCAACTACCTCCTGATACATCCGCCGTCTGCGCTCTGTGGGAGATAAGGGAGGGTGTGGCGGCGCATTCGTTCGATGGACAAGTTCTATAGGTAAATCGTGAGTCTCTTTAACTTCTAACAAGTCCAAGAGGGATTGGCGTCGAGTTGCCAAACGCTGCAACATCTCTGGGTAGAGTTGCAAGATGCGCAGACTCAATACATTTGTTTTAACCAACCGATTGACGGACAACCGCAGCACGTATTGCCCTTCCATCAATTCATAAGATTTAATAGTTAGCTGGATGTTTTGGCACTCTAGTTCTACCTGAGTCAGGGTAAATACCAACGCCTCCCAGTTGGGAGCCTCTGTAAACCGAACTTCTAGTGTTAAGCCATCTTCAGCGGTTTCACCACCGAGTTGTCCCACTCGCAAATCGCCAGTAGCCGGATAGCGATCGCTAGGACTTTTGGTCGCATAATTGAACCGGGTAAAGACGTAACGACACTCCACCTTCGATAAATCCACATCCTCAAGATGCCAGTTGTGGATACAGCAGCCTGTCACGTCTGCACCGTCAACTTTAGTGCGAATTAGATAGCTCTCCAACAGATAAGCATCGTTCAACTTCGCCTCACTCAAGGTCGCATCCTTCAAATAAGCTCCACTTAAGTCTGACCGTTGCAAATCTGCTCCCCGGAGATTAGCTTCACTGAGGTCAGCGCGTAATAAATAGACATCCTGAAGAATCGCTCGCAGCAAGTTGGCTTTTCGCAAGCAACTTCTCAATAAATAAGCACCTGTAAGATTTGCTCGACTAAAGTCCGTCCCCTCGCAATTGGCATCACTGAGATCGGCACTTGTAAGAATTGCTCGATGTAAGTCTGCCTCACTGAGATTTGAGGCCCGTAGGTAGACGGCGTTAAGGTTAGCTTCCGTCAAGTTAGCACCCACTAAAATCGCGTCGCGTAAATTTGCCTGTTCTAAACACGCTTCCCGCAAATTCCCTCCCGTGAGGTTAGCACCAATCAGACTAGTGCGACGAAGATTGGCTTCCATCAACTGTGCGCCGATTAGTTGAGTATTGTTGAGTTTGGCGTGTTCCAGATTAATCCGATCCAGTTGGGCATTTTGAAGATCTGCTCCACTCAAGTCGGAACCGCTCAAATCTACCCAATTTAAGTCAGCCCCTTGGAGAGTTGCCATACGTAAGTCCACTTTGTTGAGCTTTGCCCGACTCAAATTTGCCCGCTCAAAATCAGCCTGGTTTACTGTGGCGCTACGTATATCGGCCTGATGTAGATTGGCTCCAGTGAACTTGGCTTGGTTTAAAGAAGCCCAACTCAGGTTTGCGCCACTCAGGTTAGCACCCGTCAAGTTAATGTTCCGGAGATTCGCTCCTGTCAGGCTGGCTCCACTAAGGTCAACATTAGTAAAGTCACGTTCTCCTTGTCGGTAGCGGTCGAGGAAGTTCTGTACTTGCATGAGACCCCTTTAAACAGGGTGTAGATGCCGCCCAAAAATTTAAGCATAAGAACTTGGAGCTATAGAGTCCAGAGCCAACAAAAAAATCCTGACATTCTCAGCACTCAGCTATTTTGAGGTCAAGGCAACCAATGGGGCTGGAAACCTGGTAATAGCTGTTCGGGTTGTACCTGAGTTGCGGTGTCGGTGGGTGCTGCCTCAACCAAGGGCAATAGCCAAAGCAGCCCTGTCGCGATCGCTTGTCCTTCATTGGTCCTCAAACTATCGGTAGCGGCAGGGGGGCGGGTGATGAGCTGATCGAATAGCAACGCTAAATTGTCTGGGGATAAACTCATTTCAATATCCCGTTGATTCGGTAAGACCACTAACGGCTTAACAACCGATTGTTTAGTGCTATCGTTGGCGGCTTTGAGGTCAATGGCGGCAAAGAAGGGTTCTTCCTGGTATTCCTGCCCTTTAATCAGTTGAGTAAGCAAGCAGTAGAGGGTATCTTTTTGGGCAGTAAATTCACAGCTAAGAACTGAACCCGTAGTGCGCAGCAGTTCTTTCTGAATGCCTTGGTTGGTGACGAGAAAAAGCGATCGCGTATAGTCTGTATTAAATTTCACCATTGCTGCCGCCGAACCATCCCCAGCGAAACTGAGCACCACGCCAAATTTGGGGAGAAAGTCCAGTGGCTTGACGGCGGGTGTCAAGGGTATGATTGCTACGCCTTGTCCCTGAGCGACCGCCACTGAGGCACTATCAGGAGCAATTACAAAGTTGCCTCCTGGTTGGTTTTTTAAGGGTCGTGGTTTAGCGTTTGGCTGTACTATCCATAAACCAAACTCGGCGGGATTGCGGCGATTGATTCGCTGAACAACAATCGTCTTTCCATCAGCAGACAAGTCAAATTTCAAATTTTGGTAGTCTTTACTGTCCAAAATCGGATCGATTCTGCCTGGGGATGGTGAGGACGACGGCTTCGGTTTATTTGGCGATGGAAACGAGAGTCCCGTTGTTACGGAGTACAACTGTTGTGTGAGCAAGCCTTGCTCCTGACTTTTGCGATCGCTCGCTGAAAACAAAATGCGATCGCTATCAGGGTAGGGCTTAAAGTCCATCACCACTAGATCGGGAGGTGTGAGGATCGTTTTCTTATGAGTTGTCAGGTTGTAGAGCATTAACCGTCCTTGCTCTTCTTTCTCAACACCCACATAGGCAAAGACGCGATCGCGGGTACTGAAGGAACCCGTAAATGGCTGGATCGACGTTCCTTTACTTTCATTCTGGGAAAACTGGTCTTTTGCACCCTTGAGTTGCACTTGATATTTGGTGCCATAGGGTACGGGAGATAGAGGAGTAAAAGCCATGCGACGCCCTGCCCAGCTAAATTTTCCCGGAAGTGGTGGAGCGATTTGTAGATTCGCTTCCACACTGGCATGGTTCATCGGGCGACTAAAGGTGAGGGTAAAGGCAGTATCCTCTGCACCGATATATTTATCTTGCCAACTGAAATCGCGCACACGAGGTGCCGTGCGATCGCCACTTAATAGCAATATGGCAATCAGCAGACTCAGCACTAGCATTACTCCCAAAGCCATACGGTCAATGGGTTGGAGAACTTTTTTAGGCGTTACGGTTTGGCCTGACATGATCAGAGGTTAGAGACTAGAACGATTGGGTATTCAGGCAAGCTGTGCCTCTCCTAGTGGCGTTGCTTATGCTAGTACATCGCTTGGGCTGGATGTTTGCTTCCAGACTTTTATAGGGAGCGATCGCAAATCAGCCTTTTGTGTCTTAGACGCTACCGCTTTCTTAACATTAACAAGAGTGCGTCCGTCAAGCGTCAACCTAAGAGTGAAAGTAATTGTTGCAGGAAGTCCACTGTTTTGAGCTGATTGACACTGGCAAGAGCAAGCCAATGTCTCTGTACTTCACATACCTCACAAAAGCTGTAATACATTAATATTCTTTCTTGAGAAAAATAATATAATGTTACAAAGCCGTGTAATACCTTAATATCAATTTGTAAATACTGAGTTACTGCTTACACTTGAAAAGTCAAAGTAAGAGTGCCAACCTCATATAAACGTCCTTAGGCAAAAATAAAATACTACTCCTAAAGAGGGAGAATCGAGAACAGGACTATCCGCGTACCCAGGTAGTGCTGAAAAACTGCGCTCAGTAAATTCTGAGGTAGTTTTTATACTTACCTCCTGCGGATTCTACCTTGTGGGGCATTAACATATTTTTAAATTTATTTAACGTGATGGAGAGAGTAGATCCGGATAATTTTTGCGATTTCTTAACAAATTATTACTTCTATTAAAATTTTACGGCGGTGAATTCGATGGCAAGCCAGCTCGCCAGTTGTTGCAATTTATACACCCATCAAGAGGAAACATTGGAGAAGGGGATACTCTGGCTATATGAGCGTGCTTTAGCCGCCACAAGCTGCGGTATCGTCATCAGCGATGCTCGCCAACCCAATAACCCCATCATTTACTGCAATCCAGCGTTTGAGAAAATCACAGGTTATTCTCAGGACGAAGTCATTGGGCACAATTGCCGATTTTTACAAGGGCCAGAGACCGATCCACAAGCGGTTGAGCAACTTCGCCAAGCGATCCGGGCACAGCAAGAATGCCAAATTGTGTTAAAGAATTACCGCAAAGATGGGACGCTGTTCTGGAATGACCTGACGATTTCTCCAGTACGAGATGCGAATGGGTGTCTAACGCACTTTATTGGCGTTCAAACCGATATTACGGAGCGTAAGCAGGCAGAAGAAACGCGACAGTTGATGCAGTTCTCGATTGATCGTTCGGCTGACGCGGCTTTCTATATTTGCTCGGATGGAAGGTTCTTCTACGTCAATGAATCCGCCTGTCGATCGCTAGGATATTCCCGCGAAGCCCTGCTGACAATGAGCATCCACGACATTGACCCAGGATTTCCGACTGAGGTCTGGTCGTTACACTGGCAAGAAGTGAAGCAACGCGGCTCTTGCACCATTGAAACTCAGCATCGGACAAAAGACGGCAAGGTGTTTCCCGTTGAAGTCACGTTGAACTATTTAAAATTCAATGGACAGGAGTACAACTGCGCCTTTGCTCGTGACATTAGCGATCGCAAACAGGCAGAGGCAGCACTGCGGAAAAGTGAGAAGCAATACCGCACCCTAGCCAAAAACTTTCCCAATGGGGCAGTGCTACTGTTTGATCGGGATTTGCGCTACTTAATCGCCGAAGGAGTGGAATTAGGTCGGGTTGGGCTTTCTAAAAAATTCGTGGAAGGCAAGACCCTTAGGGAAACTTTTGCGCCAGACATCTGTGACGTGTTTGAGCCAGCGTATCGGGCAGCACTGGCGGGAGAATCAAGGCATTTTGAATTTGCTTTACACAAGCGCGTCTACCTGGTCTATACCTTACCTGTAACTAACGAAGACGGGGAAATTGCGGCGGGTATGGTGATGACGCAAAATATCACC
>JALYGX010000422.1 GCA_030776905.1 Cyanobacteriota bacterium
GTGTAGCCCAGGATGCCTGCCAGTTCGCCTTCTGCGGCTTGCTTCATGGCAGCACAAATCTCCTTGTAGCTAGTTTCCTTGTCAGTCTTAAAGGTCAAATCAACGACGGATACATCCGGGGTTGGGACGCGAAATGCCATCCCCGTCAGCTTGCCTTTCAACTCTGGTAAGACGAGGGTAACGGCTTTTGCCGCACCTGTAGAGGCAGGGATAATGTTTTGGGCGGCGCTGCGTCCACCCCGCCAATCTTTCTTGCTAGGGCCGTCTACCGTTGGCTGAGCCGCCGTCATGGCATGGACGGTTGTCATCAAACCTTCAACAAAGCCAAAGTTATCGTTCAGTACTTTAGCAATGGGAGCCAGACAGTTGGTTGTACAGCTAGCATTAGAGACAATAGTGTCCTTGGTTGGGTCGAAGCGATCGTGATTGACACCAACTAACAGTGTAGGAACTTTATCAGGGTCTTTGGTCGGAGCGGAGATAATGACACGCTTGGCTCCAGCCTTGAGATGGTTTGAGGCTCCTGCATGATCGGTAAATAGACCTGTAGATTCGACAACATAGTCTGCGCCGTATTCACCCCAAGGTAGTTCAGCCGGGTTTTTGATGGACACGCAGGGGATAAACTGGTCGTTGACGATCAGTCCATCGTCTTTGGCTTGAACTGTACCCTGAAATCGACCATGTGTTGAGTCGTATTTCAACAGATAGGCGATATTGTCTGGTGGCACTAGGTCGTTAATACAAACAAATTGAATGTTTGGGTTGTTGAGTCCGGCGCGAAAAACCAGTCGCCCGATGCGACCGAATCCATTGATGCCTACTTTCACGGTAGCCATGAGGGCAGCTCCTTTTGGTAAAGTTCTTTGGATTTGGGATGAAGTTAATTGGATTGCTTAATCTTGGAAGTTTTGTCCTCCATTATGTCGGATTGAGCAAGACTAGAACGAGATGTCACTTCTTGGAGGAGTTGCCTCTTACAAAAAATTGGCTTAAAGGTGCCAAGAAAGCTGGCAAGCGGCTCTGGCGTCTGGCATCCCTCCGTTGTTTGGCTCGACGTAGCCCACTCACTTTTGGAGACGTGTTCTCTAACTCCTCTGACTCGTCTGGAATAAGCTGCATTAAGGCATTGGGGTCATCTTTGGTTTTCCACCAGCCCATCACCAATGCACCCGCCAATCCCCCGGCAGCACCAAACAAGATACTGAGGGGGACTGAGTATCCCAGAAAGTAAAAGCAGAACAGAAAAAACAACCAAAGTCTCAACCCAGTTCCAGTTGAAAACCCTGAGGAGGAACCTGTAGTATCTTTGTTTTGACTCATCGCAAGTTGATACCTGATGGGGTCTGGGCAAGTTGTGCGGCTAATTACAGAAGTCTAGCAAGACGACGCAAATTATAACTGTGAAGGTAACAACAATTGCGATATCCAATCCTGAGTTGTGTCTACTGTGGTAACGAGGGGTTGTTCTGCATCGGTAAAAAATTCAGCGGTAGCTTGTTGCTGACTTAGGAGGTCAGCTGTGGCATCGGAAACATCCCCAGTACGCGACAAAAGGCGATCTCGTAAAACATCTTCCGGTGCCGTGCAGTAGATAATTTGTACAGGTAGCTGGTTATTTTGTGCTTGAGCGATCGCTTCTGTTCTAAATGCCTCCCGGTCGTACTTGGCATCTAAAATTACCGGAAAACCAATCTTAGCTAGCTTGATGCCCAATTCCAATAAGCGAGCATAAGTCTTCTGACTCATTGCCGATGTGTAGAGTTCTGCTCCCCCCGTTTGTTCTAGAGGGATACCCGCTAAGTGTTTGCGCACGGCATCTGAGCGCAGGTGAATGGCTCCCAAGCGTCGTGCTAGATGTCGCCCTACCGTAGTTTTCCCAGAACCCGACAAACCGGACATTAAAATTACTTGTCCTTTACGCTGTTGAGTATACTGCCAAGCCAATCGGTAATAATCAGCCGCCGTTGCTGTTGCCTCTTTTTTAGCATCCTCTGGAACACCTGGGTCATCTAATAGAAAAGAAGTAACTTTTGCCCGCACATAAGCTTGCCGACTTAAGTACAAAGGCAATACTTGCAGCCCTTCCCAATCGCCAGTTTGCTCTATATAGGTGTTTAAAAAGGCGTTTCCTAACTCCTTATGTCCCCGCGCCTCCAAATCCATCACCGCAAAAGCGATATCGTACATGACATCGACAAAGCGGAACGGTTCATTAAATTCAATCCGGTCAAATAACTGAATTTTGTCTTGCCAAAGGCAAATATTTCTCAGGTGTAAGTCTCCATGACATTCCCGAATCTTGTTATTTTGGATACGGCTATTGAAAAGCTCTTGCTTTTTAGCAAAGAAAGCATCTGTAAATTGTTTGGTTTCTTCAAACTGTTGGCTAGTCTGAGGACCACCAATATAATTTTCTGTTTGCTCGTAATTTTCATCGATCGCCTGACGGACTTTAGAAACTTCTCCAAATCGGCGGATGTAATCGTTTGTTTGAGCTTTGGCATGGAATTGAGCCACAATTCGTCCCAACTCTTCCATATGAGCTTCGGTTAGCCTACCCTGCTCGAACATGGAGATAAATAAGTCATCTTGGGGAAATTCACGCATTTTCAGCACATATTCCACCGTTTGCCCCGTACCAGCTAGCTCAAACTGGTCATCACTCTGAGTGATGGGCAAAACTTCCAGGTAAATCTCCGGTGCATTCTGCTGATTCATCTGAATCTCTTCTAAGCAAAAATGCTGCCGCGCCTCCAAAGTTGAGAAATCCAAGAAGCCGAAGTTCACAGGTTTCTTAACTTTGTAGGCATAGTCACCCGTAAGAAACACGTAGGAAACGTGAGTTTGCATTAGTTGAATGGGTTCTTTTACCGGGTGAGGATAAAACCCTGGCTGCATCATTTCCTGAATCAAAGCGGGAACAACTGTCTGTGTCATCTCAATTAAAATAACTGTAAATTTATGCAGGGAATCGTGTTTAAAGTCCTCTGTACAGACCGATAAAAAAGCCAGGGACAAGAGTCCCTGGTCTAACTATCTCATGAGAGCAAACCTCAGGTAGATACCGTTTAAGCTTCTGGTTCCAACTCTGCTGTTGTCTCGTCTTCGGCTTGAGTAACGGAGAGAGGTGCTGCAATGGTAACAACCATTTCTCCTGGTTCAATTAATGATGTGACACCTTGGGGCAAAACGAGGTCCTCGATACGTAGGACATCCCCAGCTTGCAGATGAGAAACATCAATCTCAATCGATTCAGGAATGTTGCCTGGGGCACACTGAACCTGAAGTTCTGTCAGGATAGGTTCGAGGACTCCTCCGTCTTTGACACCTGCTGCCTCTCCCACAAAATGCAGCGGTACCGCCACGTTGAGACTCTCTTGAGCCGCTACGGAGAAAAAGCTGAGGTGATAGATTTCAGTCCTCTTCCAAGGATGAGTCTGCACTTCCCGCAGGAGAGCTTTCCCACTCCAGGAAAGGTCGGGAATCTGGACATCAACCAACGTATTGTTAACCGTTGCCTTTTTCAGCAACGTTTCTGCGGTTTTGGCACTCAAGGTCAGCTCAACAGATTCTGCACCTTTATGACCGTAGAGAACAGCAGGGATTAAACCAGAGCGGCGTAAGGCATTTGGCTTACTGCCTTCTGCTCGCTTTTGACATTCAACTGTAACGTCCATTTCAGTAGCTTTTAGGGGTTTTCAAGGATGGGTTCTTAGTCATTGGTCATCGGTCATCGGTCATCGGTCATCGGTCATCGGTCATTAGTCCTTGGACAAGAACGGACAAATGACTAAGGACAATGGACAACTTAACTTCAGACTCCCAAGGTTACTGGTGTGCCATTGGCGTGCAACAGCGCTCGCTTTGGTCCGTGGATGGGGTCTTCCACGATAATGGTTTGATCGCGGCTAGCTCCTAAAGAGACAAGGGCAATCGGCACTTCCATCAACTCTGCCAGGAATTTGAGATAATCCAGCGCCTGCTTGGGTAAGTCTTCTAAAGACCGACAGTGTTCGGTGGATTGTTGCCAACCGGGCAAGGTTTTGTAGATGGGTCGGCACTTGGAAAATAGGCGAGCGCTGCTGGGAAAGTCCTGGCAGCGTTGGTCGCCAATTTCGTAGGCAACGCAGACTTTGATTTCTTCGAGGGTATCGAGGACATCGAGTTTGGTGATTGCCAAACAGTCGAGTCCGTTGATACGGACGGCGTAGCGACCAATGACGGCATCAAACCAACCGCAACGACGGCGGCGACCCGTAGTTGTGCCGAATTCCGCACCGCGATCGCACAGCAACTCTCCTAGTGTACCGTCGAGTTCTGTCGGAAATGGTCCTTCTCCCACGCGAGTTGTGTAGGCTTTCGCTACACCAATTACGCGATCGATCATGGTTGGTCCCACACCCGCCCCCACACAAGCTCCCCCAGCAACGGGATTGGAGGAGGTAACGTAGGGATAAGTCCCGTGATCTAAATCTAAAAGTGTTCCTTGAGCACCTTCAAACAAGATATTGCGCCGTTGCTGAATCGCCTCGTAAATCTTCAGGGAGCTATCAACAACATGAGGGCGCAATCGCTCGGCATACTCCAGATACTGCTCGATCACAGGAGCTGGGTCTAAAGGCGGCAAATCATATAGCTTTTCAAGAATGACGTTTTTATAGTTAATTGTCCAATTTAGTTGTTTTTTTAGGGCTGTTGGGTCCATCAAATCCAAGACCCGAATGCCTGTACGCTCGGATTTATCAGCATAAGTGGGGCCAATCCCACGACCTGTCGTACCGATTTTGTGGGTTCCCCGACGCTCTTCCGATGCCTGGTCAATCAGCCGATGGTAAGGCATCGTGACATGAGCGGTTTCTGAAATTAAAAGATTTTTCGTTGAGACATTTAACTGATCGAGCTGATCAAGTTCTTGGATCAGAACTTGCGGGTCAATCACCGTTCCACAGCCAATAATGCACTCGGTATTGGGATACAAAATCCCGGAAGGAATTAGGTGCAGCTTAAAGGTCTGTCCCTGAACGACAACGGTGTGTCCAGCATTGACACCCCCCTGGTAACGTACTACGACATCTGCTGATCGACTGAGTAAGTCTGTAATTTTACCTTTTCCTTCATCGCCCCACTGGGCTCCGATGACAACTACGTTAGCCAAGGTTTTTTTTAAATACTAAGTTTTCACAAACTACAATTATTAACATCTGGTGTAACAGGTGTCAACTTGGAATCAGCAGTGAGTTCTGATCGAGAAAGGGGGTGTGGGTGGAGGAATCGCTAACCCAGCTTTTACGACGTATAGAGCAGATTAACACCAAGGTGGCAGCGCAATTCTCGGATGTCATCGCTGTTGGCCCATTTCAGGCACAGATTGACCCATCTAGTGATATGACGTGGCTAAACTACGCTGTGCCAGTTGCTGCGCTAGGGACAAAAGCTGAGATAGCCGAGGTGCTTGTAGAACTGCGGGAGGTTTTTGCTGAACGCGATCGCACTTTGCGTTTTGAATTCACGCAGTCCCTTTGGCCTATGCTCCCAGAAGCATTGGAGGAGGCTGGACTTCAATTAGAAGTGCGCCACCCAATGATGCTCTGCACGCCTGATGACTTCCAGCCTTATCAAATCTCACCGGCGCAAGTGCGGCTACTCACTGCCGCCGATGATACCAACACTCTCTCCACCTATCTGTGGGTACGAAACCAAGGCTTCGACCAAGATTTTGCAGACGCACCACCCACTGACAAGGAAATTGCCGAGTTGCGCGAGCAAATCCAAACAGGTAGAATGCGCTGCGCTTTGGCTCATCTGGACGGCATACCTGCTGGTGTAGGCGTCACTATGCCGATGTTGGGGATTTGTGAACTCGTGGGTGTTGCCACTGAACCCTCGCTGCGGCGTCGGGGTGTGGCGGCGACCTTATGCAGCTTTCTGATCAAAGACCACTTTAAAGGAGGCGGCGATTTGGTTTGGCTTTCTGCTGGAGATGCAGTTGCTCAAGCCACCTATGAGCGCATCGGCTTCCGTTTAGTAGACTCGCGGCTGAACTATATTGATACGCCTGTTACTGACTCCAAAGCACTGTAAGAGAGGTTTTTGTGACTTTATACGCTGATTTACACCGTCATCTAGGCGGTTCGGTTGTTCCTCGAATTCTCTGGCGGTATTTCCAACGCCAAAATCCTGATTTAGCGCAACGGTTTCCTAAGTATCCAGAGTTCGAGGATTTCTACACGCGACCTCGCAACACGCTTGATGAGTATTTGGAACTGCATACTTTGGTAGAAAGTGTGCAAACTGCCCAAACTCTGCCTTATTTCATTTATCGCCTGATTCGTGGTGCTTATATTTTCGAGAATTTAGCTTATTTAGAGTTACGTTATACTCCCTATCTACGAACTCCAGAGCATCTGAGTCAGTCTGAACGAATTGAGCAGATGGCACAGATTGTCGAAATTGTTGGGCAAGCCAGTCGAGTTAATGAGTATCCGATTATAACAAGCCAAATTCTTTGTATGCATTCCCGCTTGCCTTATGAGGTGAATAAGGCAATTGTTGATTTGGCGGCTAATCATCAGCAGTATGTCTGTGCGGTAGATTTAGCTGGGGGAGATACCTATGTGGCAGAACGTTTGGATGAATTTATTGGGTTGTATAAGTATGCGCGATCGCTCGGCGTAAAAACTACGGGGCACCTCTACGAAACGACCGCTGGCTGTTACCCAGAACTGCTGCCTTATCTAATGCGAATTGGTCACGGTATCCAGATTCCTTTAAAGCATCCAGAGTTATTAACTGAAGTGGCTCAATTGCATCAGTGTCTGGAAGTTTGTCCGACAACTTATTTAAAAACAGGTACGTTGGAAGATATTCGGCAGTTAAAGTTAGTGTTTGACCGCTGTTTTGAGGCAGGTGTAGATATTGCCATTTGTACGGATAATGCGGGACTTCATAATGTCCGTCTGCCGTTTGAGTATGAAACCTTGTTGACTCAAGATGTCATTAGTTTCGAGCAGTTGAAAGCTTGTCAAGATGCGGCATTTCGCCATGCTTTTGCTTGGCCTTACGGTCAACGTCCTGCTTCATTGTTGACGGGATTGTTGCAAAATGACAAACCCGAAGCTTTAGCGGTTAGAGGTCAATAGACCTCTGGTAAAATATTAAATTGATTGACTTCCTTACTCTTCTCAAATTTACTGGCGAAATGGACTCTGAGTTCGTTTATCTTAATACTTACGGGTTACTCATTTTTTTCGAGGTGATCGAAAAGTTTGTTTTCTCCTGAGCAAGAGTTTGGAGGTCTACTCAACCGCACCTCTGAGTAAAACTTTACTATTTGTCAGAGTCATATCATTGACTTTCAATCTTCCTAGTTCTAGTGAAAGACTCAATTTTTGTTCAAGTTGTTCTTGAGGAATACCCAGCCGTTGAGAAAGTTCGGAAAGGCTTAAACTCAAGTTCCCCATCTTGACTTGAGTATTGTCGTCTAGCCTTAATTGACCATTCTCTATTCTAGGCTTTCCTGATAACCCAATATAAATATCTTTGTTTTCTAGCATCGGAAAAGTTTTTACTACTTTATCCAAAGCTTTAGTTTCACTGGTAGCCAGTTTATCTCTGGGAATATTTGCAAAATTGACGACTGTTCCAGTTTCAAGCACTCCATCTTTAACAGCAGTTTGTAACCCTGAAGTGGCATTGAGGATTTTAGTCTGCTCTTGATGTTGGGCAAGCTTAGTAATTAGCAGCTCATTAAATTCCTGATTGCTAAGTTCTATTTCTACATTTTTATTCTTAGATAGCTCATCATTCTTTGCAGAAGAGTTCGTGTTGTTTAGAGGCTTAGATTGAAAACTGGTAGAATCCGTAACAGAAGCCTGAGTTTCTGAAGGAGCTACAAGAGCTTTAGAAATTTTTTCATTGATTTTTTCTTGCAGTCTGGATTGAGTGGCAAGAACTTCTGAAGATTTATTAAGGTCAAGAGCATTTTGTGCATTTTTTGACTGGTTGGTGTACCACTCAGGAAGTTGGGTAGCTTGTCGCCAAGAGTAATAAAGGAAGGAACAGCTAACACCAATAAATATAAAAAAAATAAATAATACTCTTTTCATCAGTTCAACATTGCCAGAGTGAATTGTTGCTTAAGTCTATGTTGATTATAGAAAAATCCTAAATTATCCGTACTCAAATGCTCGTCACTAAAGTCCAGTGCTTGTCTCAACTCGTGCTTGGGTAATCATTTTTACAGGCACTGGAATCCTTGCTCTCCTATCAACTTTTGATCGAAGGTTACGGTTTCAGTACAGCCTATCTCTCGGGCGATCGCTCCAATTAGATAGTCCGAGAAATCAGCTCGTCCTTGCTTGGTGCGTTGTAAGGCTTGGTAAACCACAGAACGGTTTTCTTGCTTCAAAGCCCGAACTTTGCACCATCATCTCCAAGGTTGTGATGATCTCATCTTTGCCAAATTGATAAGGTCGTCCTCTAAGAACCCACACCACCTCACATAAAACAACATTGCTAATAAAACAAGGTTGATTTTCCTGAATCATTTGAGAAGCTCGTTCCCATTGGTCAAGATCGTCTCTGGTGAGATAGCGAATTAGGACATTTGTATCAAGTCCAATCACGCGCACCCTCTGCAATCGCGGCATCCATCTCCTCTAGGGTTGCAGTCTTCATACCAGGACGATGCAAAACTCCAGACAAGGCTTCGAGCGGGACATTTAGCGGAACAATTCTAACATCACCGTTTTCGTCAATAACAAATTCGACTTTGCTACCTGTTTCTAGCTTCAGGTAATCTCGGATTTCTTTGGGAATGGTGACTTGTCCCTTAGTTGTGACTGTTGCAATGGACATGACAATGTTCCTTACAAACCTTCCTTACTTAATCGTAAGGTTGAAAGGCGACCTTAAGCCCACTTAGTCCGCTGATACTGCGATTGCAGACATGGGATGAAAGTTAGCAAAAAGCAGGTGTTTGGTTGACGAAGGAAACGCAATTTACAAGATATGCGATCGCGCTAGTCATTGCTGCGGAACTTGTATAGATTGAAAGACCTGTTCCATATGGGCAAAAACTTCATCCTTAACCCGTGCATTGATTGCATAATACTGAAGCTTTTCAAAAAATGCGGAAAAAGAAATTTCTGGGCATAATGCAAGTATTGACCTAACAAAAGGGACAAGTTCTATAAAAACTACATCGACTCGTCTTGTAGACAAAACAGCCTTGGCTATCTGATTGAGCGATGAATTAGTACATTGCCCGCTTCTTCCCATTACAAACGTGATTGAAGTTAAACCATATTGACTAGCTTTGAAAGCAGCATGATCTACATCTTGTAGACTAAATTCTTTATCTTTAACCTCAATCGCTACAAAAACTTTACCTGCCCTCTTGATGTCTATATCTGCTACTTCCTTAGATGAAGCACCGCTCTGATTGACTGGATGAACAACAACTTCAAAGCCCACGAACTGGTCGAAGTATACAGATAAGCTCGTTCCAGTTATGATTGCAGCTACTTGTCCTTCAATCGATCTAGTAACAAACTCCTCAACGAATTCAAGGATTTTTAAGTGGGAGCCTACTGAAGTTGAAATCTCTGGAAGAAGCTTACTTAAAGCAGTTTGTCTTTCAAATGCATATCTCACAGCAACACAAAGGGCATTGAAAGCTTGCTCGGCGGTTTCTATCTCAGATAATACCTTGTGTAGTATGAATAAAAGCTCTCTATCACTGCCAGCCCTTACAGCATTTGATAGAGATACTGTTGGAAAGCGAGCTGGCTTATTAAGGAATGGCTCATTTGAACCTCCTAGAGAACGATTAAGTAATTGACGTTCAAGTGGCACTACAACACTATGGCATAAACTCCGGGCATCATAAGCGCCATCAAGCTCGGCTCTTGCTTGAAGAGAAAGAGCATTGATACCTGGGTTAGTTGCTTTTCCCAAAAGAGCTGTAACGAGAATATATCTGAACGTCAGATGTTTACCTTGGATGATTGTCCTTATCTCTGTATTCCACTGGGTAACAGGAAGTTGGCTAGAGTCATCTTGGACGATTGCAATGGCTTCTCGGAGAAGTTGCTCGGCTGCTCTATGATCTACCGTTGGCTTAGAAGAACTCATGCTCAACTCTGTGACTTGCCAAATTGTGTAAAAAAGTCGGCAGGGTTAGCACCTGTAGCCCGAACCCAGCGTAATGCTTCTAGAATGTCAATCCGGCGTTCGCGGCGTTCTATCTTGGAAATGTCAGGCTGCGTTAGACCTATCGCCTGACCAATTGCTTTCTGAGAGAGTTTTGCTTGTTCTCTTAAGTGAATAAGCGCATCAACAATTCTGTGGTATTCAGGATCGTGAATGCTTGACACAGATTGCTTTTGACTTTCCATAATTCAGATATTGATCTGGAAAGCCGGATATGCCAAAATCGCATACATGAAAAACACAACGATGTTATCGGGACTCTCACTCTTCTCTGGCGCAGGGGGGATGGATGTTGGATTCATCCGAGCAGGGTTCAATGTTGTTTGTGCTAGTGACATTGACAAAAATGCTTGCCTAACTTACGAGGCAAACCACCCAGGAATAACAATCAAGTGCGGTGATATCCACCAATTCCTGGCTGATATGCATATCTTTGAGGGGATAGATCTTGTTTTTGGTGGTCCACCCTGTCAGGGCTTTTCTGTAGCTGGAAAGATGAATCCCGATGACCCACGCAGTCAGTTGCTATGGGTATTCATGAAGGTGGTTGAGTTAACCAAGCCTCGCGCCTTTATATGCGAAAATGTCAAAGCATTAGCAACCCTTGACAAATGGTTTGAAGTTCGTCAAAAACTCTTCCACATTTCTAGTCAGTTGGGATATACATACAGATTAGTTGTACTGAATTCATCTGACTTCGGTGTTCCACAGTCTCGTGAGCGAATGTTTCTGATTGGCTTTCGTGATATTAAAGACGTTAACCATTTGGAGACTAAGTTTCTATTACGTAAAAAGCCGGCTCCAACGGTTCGAGAAATCGTCTTGCCTTTAGGCGTAGCAGGTTCCGAGAGTAACAAACGGATATGCAATGCGAAAGTTACTATCGCTGCTAAACCAGTTATGCGACGTTCTCCCTATGCGGGTATGTTGTTCAATGGTCAGGGAAGACCGTTAAACCCTGATAGCTACTCATGCGCTCTCCATGCTTCTATGGGTGGAAATAAAACACCAATTATTGATGAGGAGCATTGCTACTTTGGTGAAGATAGTTGGGTTGAGTGGTATCACGCTCACTTAATGAAAGGAGGCGAACCATTACCTTTTGATGCAGCGCCCAAGAGACTGAGGCGTTTGACAGTTGATGAGGCATTGAGGCTACAGACATTCCCGCACAATTACCAGTTTATTGGTGGACAAAGTTCGATCTACAGGCAGATTGGTAACGCTGTTCCCTGTGATTTAGCGCAAGTTGTTGCGGAGGTTGTTCGAGATTGTCTTACTAAGGGTGAAGTAGTGCCACCAATGTCTCTCTTGGAGCGTGAAGCCAGACAGTTGCGGCTAGCCATCTAAAACATTTGTCTCGCAAGAAATCCTGTGCCCTAGCGATTAGACAGTCTAGGCTCATACACCGCCTGAATCTTAGCCCTCTAAATCTCTAACTCCTAAACGGCTGTAGTTCCTTTTGAAGTCTCTCGGACAACAAAATTGATCGCATCCTCCAACGAGCTGATGTGCTTGTATACTTCCCGTTGCCGTGCAGCACAGTTCCCTTGCTGTATCGTTCGTCCCAGCAGATTTGCGTTGCTGTCTCAATGGTGTTGGTGGCGATTAGCCCGAAGTTCCTCCCTGACGGGAGTGCTTCGGTAACGTCAAACCCAGGCTGTGCGGTGAATAGGGCATTTTCTTTGTCGAAGTTTGTAGTCATGTAATTTAAGATTTACTTAAGATTTTTAGGGGAGA
>JALYGX010000423.1 GCA_030776905.1 Cyanobacteriota bacterium
GAAGCGAAGAACATTCAAATTCAAACTCAGCTAGAACCAACTGTGGGCAATGTGTTAGGAGATGCTACCCGATTGCAGCAGGTTGTCTGGAATTTGCTCACTAATGCCATTAAGTTCACGCCACCCAGAGGTCGAGTTGAGGTGAAGCTATCATTGGCAGATGAAGAACCCGGAACTAATGACAAAGGACAAAGGATAAAGGACAAACTAGCTCAAATTCAAGTCAGGGATACGGGAAAAGGGATTAAGCCAGAATTTATTCCCTATGTCTTTGAGACGTTTCGACAAGCCGATAGCAGTATTACGAGAACATTTGGTGGGTTGGGGCTAGGATTAGCGATCGTGCGTCACGTCGTTGAGCTACATGGTGGAACTGTCAAAGCGGAAAGTTCTGGAGAAGGACAGGGAGCAACATTTACTGTGACGCTTCCCTTGTTAGCCAGGAGCAAGGACGCAAACAGTGACCAGAAGGACAATCTATCCCTCAATGCTCACACTTCACCCTTGGCTGGATTATGTATCCTGGCAGTCGATGACGAAGTAGACAATTTAGAGTTAGTTCAATTTATCTTGGAGCAAGCGGGAGCCAGCGTGCTCTCTGTATCTTCAGCAACGGATGCGCTACAACAACTGAATGAATCTAAGGCAGATGTTTTGATTGCTGATATTGGGATGCCACACATCGATGGCTATACGCTGATTCGTCAAATCAGACAACTATCTCCAGAGCAGGGAGGACAGATTCCTGCGATCGCCCTCACAGCCTATGCAGGTGAGACAAATCAACAGCAAGCACTGGCAGCCGGATTTCAAAGACATCTTCCCAAGCCTGTTGAGTCGGAAACGTTAGTGCAGGCAATTGAGCAATTGCTTCATCGAATGGCGTAAGACAGAGCATTAATACAAGATACTGCCTCGCTTTGACCAAAATCCTCTCAAAAAAGGTGCTTCAGCGAACTTAACCCCCAACACTCCGTTTTTGGGCAATGGGGAAATAGGGCAAACCTAGGTTTTTAAACAACAACTATAGCGAGGAAAAGGAAGTCCTCGCTCATCAGGTCAGAAACAGTTCTCGAATTCCAGCACTGCCAATTTCTACTGCCAGTGCTGCCAGTAGAAAACCTAAAAGTTTAGTGACGATTACTGCACCTTCTGGCCCAATCCACTTATCCAGGTAACTTGCCTGACGCACAATAAACCAGGTAACCAACATGGCAGATACAATGCCAACAACTACGCTTAAATGAGCATTAGGAGATTCAGACATCATTAGCATCACGGCGGTCAACGTCCCAGGCCCTGCTAATAGAGGTAATGCTAGTGGCGTAATTGCTACGTCGCGTTCCTGCTCAACAATCGGCGTATCTAATTCTCCCTCCAGCATCTTTAAGGCAATTATAAGTAGTAGCAATCCCCCTGCTATCCGCAACGAACCCATACTGATGTCTAAGTATTTCAGAAATAGCTGACCAGCAAAGGCGAATAGCAACAGTACGCCTGTTGCCACAATACTAGCCCGATCCACAACGTTGTTTCTCTGCTCTGGTTCCATACCTTTAGTGAGAACCAAAACAAGCGGTAGATTGCCTAAGGAATCAGCGAGGACAAATACAGCTACAAAGGTTTTGACCAGGATAGAAATATCCACAAGTAACAATTAAGAGGAAGTTTCCTAAACCTTAGCGTGAATACCGTCGAGTTTTCCTCATGCCACAGGGAAATTCTTACCAAACGAGAGTCCTGGAATGCCTCCTCTCTATGAATCAAGGAAGGGGCTAGCTTTGCCTAGAATCGGAACGATTGAAAGATGTCCCTGACTGATGCCAAGACGTACAGAGTTTGAAGTGCTCTCAAGACCCGCCTCCGGAACGGAAGTTCCAAGGGTTCAAGACGCCGACTGCATCTACGATGCAGTCGGCGTCTGATTCCCCATCTGAACACTGTCTTTGCCTCTCCCACTCCCCGCGTCTAGCCGTCCTTCAAACCCCGATGGCTGAGTTGCTTTTTTGATGACTTCGTAACATTCACAGACTTGATCTTCTAATCCTGCGCGGTCAAGAATGGTCATCCGACCGCGTGAGTACTCGATTAGTCCAGCATCGCGCAGTACTCCAGCCGCCAACGTCACTCCAGCACGGCGAGTGCCTAACATCTGACTGGCAAGTTCTTGAGTAACAGGAATTTCTTCGGTGTGCAAGCGGTCGGCAAATGTCAGCAGCCAGCGGCACAACCGTTGCTCCAATGTGTGCATTTGATTGCAAAGTGCGGTTTGGGAAGCTTCAATAATCCGCGATTCTAAGCGACTCAACACCAACTGTTGCAGCACACCACCTCGGTTGAACTCTTGGTGGAATACGTCTGGCGGCATCTTATAACCACTGCCATTGGTAATCATCGCGCATCGGATAATCTGCAAGCCATTGCCTGCAAAAATTGCTCTTTCGCCCAGGATACCTTCGTCTCCGACGATGCTTAACTCCATTTCTTTCCCTTCCTCACTGCTGAGTGTTAAAGAGGCGATACCAGAAGTGAGAAAGTAAACGCTCCCTGGAGGTGATCCGGCTTCATGCAAAACTTGACGCTGATGCAGAGAGACTTTTTTTAAGTGAGGCGAGAGGCGTTGATATTCTGCATCAGGCAAGGCACTCAGAAACGAGTTTGTGGGAGCAGAAGTACTTTGAGATCTTTGGTACATGATATTTGTCCAATCGTTCAAAGATAGGTATAGTTAATAATTGTGATCAGTAATGTAACTATTGAGCCTGCTGTTACCTTTAGCTTAGATAGTGTAGGTGATTAGTAGCTGTTTTGTGCGGTCTAACTCCAGTATCTCTACAATTTCACACATAACACGGCTAATTTACGGTTTGGTCAGCAGCGGAACCCAGTGGCGATTCCTGAAGCTGGAGGGTTAACACAGAAAGCTTGCAGCGAACTGTGCCAATGCCGTGCAAAATAGGTGCTATGAGAAAACGCCAAATTACCAAACTCTGTGCGTGGTCGTTAGGAATCTTCGTTCTTTGCACCACTCCGACTTATGCCCAAAGCGTATCAACTCCTCGTCAGTTCCGAACACAACCGCTAACTCAACAACAAATATCCCAGGAACTAGTCAAGGCAAATGTGGTGTACTTGGGAGAAACTCATAATAGCCCTGAAGACCACAAAGCCCAGTTGGAAATCCTGCAAGCACTTCATCAGCAGAATCGGAAAATCGCGATCGCAATGGAAATGTTTCAGCGACCTGATCAGGATATCCTAGACCAATACCTGGCAGGAAAAATCACAGAAGCCCAACTGGTAGAGCAAACTGAGTACGACGAACGTTGGGGCTTCCCGTGGGAATACTACGCACCGATACTGCGTTTTGCTAAAACCCTTCAACTGCCTGTCTTAGCATTGAACACCCCCACCGAAGTAACGCGCAAAGTTGCCCGTAGTGGCTTAGAGAGTCTAACAACTGATGAGCGCAGGTATATTCCACCCTTATCAGAAATTCGGACAGATAATGCAGATTACCGGGAAATGGCGCGGGCAATCTACGAACAGCATCATCAGGCAGGACACGGCAATAGTACCAGCTTTGAGCGATTTTTCACCGCACAGGTGCTGTGGGATGAAACAATGGCAGAGAAGATTGCCCAATTCATCAACGCGAACCCCGACTATCAAGTGGTAGTGTTAGCTGGCAAGGGTCATATTGTTTGCGGCTACGGCATACCCAGCCGCGTTACTCGACGTATCAACAGTAATCAGCTAGTACAGCGTTCAGTCTTGTTCGATGTTCCTGAAGATACCAAATCTGAAATAGAAGAAGCGAAAGATGCTACCGCGTCCCAATGTGCGGCTGATTACGTTTGGCAACATCATTGACACTCCCACGGTTACGCTAGGCTAACGCCTCGCAACGCTTTCGCTAAAACCGTGGGATTCTTGGGTCAAAAGGGAGCCAGTGCTTAACCCCAGGCTTTCGCCTCGCTTACGCTATCGCCAAGCATCTTGACCGTATGCCCTACGGCTGCAAGTCCACGTTGCCTCACTACCTGAGCGGCGGCAACGTCCCTATCTGTTTCGTACCCACATTCACCACAACGATGAATCCGTTCGCTCAGTTCTTTCTTGCCCGTATGATGATTACAATTCGGGCAAGTCTGACTGGTGCCATTCGGATTCACTTTGGCAAAATAGACACCACGCTTCCAGCACACCCACTCTAGAATCGAGAGAAATTCTCCAAACCCAGCATCTAGCGTGTGCTTAGAAAACATTCCCTTAGCCCACGCTTTAAAGTTCAAGTCTTCAGCAAATATCATTCCAGCCCCGTCGCATAATTTATGCGCCAACTTGAAGTGGAAGTCTTTGCGTGTGTCGTGAATGTGTTCGTGTAGACGAGCTACCTTCGCTTGAGCTTTGCGCCAATTGTTTGACCCTAATCTTTTGTGACTCGCTCTTTGTTGGAGCAATCTCAGCTTCCGTTGGAGGTCTACAAAAAATCGAGGTCTGGCGATTTGCTCTCCCGTAGAAGTAGCCAAGAAACTTTTTAACCCTAAGTCGATACCAACAGATTCACCGTGTGGCAATGCTGCTAGCGCACCATGCTTCGCAAACACATCGGGAACATCTACCTCGGCTTGCAGCGTGAGCATGACATACCAACCGGATGCTCGTTTTACGACTTGTGCCTGTTTAGCAACAAAACCGTTAGGAATGGGGCGAGACATCCTCATCTTGACCCATCCAACACCAGGAAGTTTAACTTGATTCCCAATGATTGGATTAACACCCAATTGAGGGAATAACAATGATCGCATTCTCCCCTGTTTTTTGAACCGAGGGAACCCTCTTCCAGACTCCCACATCCCAATAAAAGCCTTCTCCAGTCTTCTCAACACTTGTTGCAGCATCTGAGAATGCGCGGCATTGAGGTCAGGGTTGGTTTTTCTAGCTTGAGTTAATGCTTTACATTGGGAAGCGAAAGTTGGTCTTGGAGCATCAG
>JALYGX010000424.1 GCA_030776905.1 Cyanobacteriota bacterium
GAAATACCTCCAAAACGCATTCCCTCTGGTTCCAACGTTACCGTGGCGGCGACTCCCTGCCGTTGCTGGGTAGCGGCAAGTTGTTCGGGAGAAAGCGCTTGCTTGGAGTTAGCCGCGGCTGCTGCCGAAAAAACAGGACCATTCAAATACAACTGAGCAAAAGGGTTCGAGGCACTAAGTGTCCCCCATTTTTCCGTATATCCAGGCGTCGCCGCCACCGAAGTCGCGCCTTTGTAGACATCAATCACGCGCTCCGTTACTTTGGGATTGTTAGTAACGACCAAGAAGCGATCAAGTACGGCAAGTGAATAATTTCGGGCATTACTCTTTTGAGTTTCCCGAATCTGAATGCCCTTGTAGGTTCGTGCCGCTAACTTCGTGGCGGGTTGAGATTTCGCTTTATCTAACAACTGCTTTGCCTCAACAGGTTTTGCCACTGGCAGCACCATCAAGTCAGGTTGTTTAAAAAATGGAACTTCTGGAGGTGGAGCTTGTCCTTTACCTGCTGCCGCTCCCCCAGATGGCAGATAAGCGACGGTTACCGTTTTGCCCAACCACGGCTTAATATCTTTCTCGTAGTTGTAGCCGTTGGCAGTAAGGAGATTTTCCTGTAACTGGTTTAGCTGTTGATCTAAAGCCGCTTGGATTTCAGGTGTCCCATACTTTCGCAACTGCTGCCATTGTTCTGAATCTGTAGAGATTGATGCTGTTACCAGGGCATCTTGAGGAATCAGTTGGGTACCGGCTGGAGCATTTCCTGAGAAAATATTCCGCTGCACCAGCAGAAAGTAAGCGGCTACGCCGCCGCCAACTACCAAGACAGCCGCTCCTATAGTTAGCAGCAGAGTCGTTCTTTTTTTCTTCAGCATGGGCATATCACAAAGATAAAACGGCAAGCACAATAGGGTACGACAGCCGTTTGGCGTTGCCAGATCATAGCTTACCAACCGGATATAGCACTTGAGCCGACGACTGGAGATAGATGTCGATAAAGCGTATCTCGTTGCTGGTAAGGACGACCTAGAGAGCTAATAGCCTGCTGCAAGGTTTCTACGTCCATGCAGGTGCCCCCGATCGCACCTGCCATCGTGGTGATATGCTCCTCCATCAACGTGCCGCCGATGTCGTTACAGCCCCATCTGAGGGCTTGTGTTGCCCCGTCAAGACCGAGTTTCACCCAGCTAGGTTGATGATTTGAAATCCAGTTACCTAAAAAAATTCGTGCCACGGCGGTGAGTAAGAGGGAGTCTGCCAGAACGGGTTGGTCACGTCCGACGCGGCGACGTAACGGTTTGGGGGCTTCTTGACCGACAAAGGGTAGAAGGATAAATTCGGTGATGCAGCCAGAGTATCCGCGATCGCAGGCAGTTTGTTGAAGCGATCGCAATTTCTCTAAATGCGCCATCTGCTGTTCGGGCGTTTCAATATGACCCGAAAGCATCGTGCTGGTTGTCGGCATCCCCAACCGATGCGCCGTTCCTACAATTTCTAGCCAAGTTGCTGTATTTGTTTTTTCAGGACACAAAATCCGGCGAACCTCATCATCTAAAACCTCTGCTGCTGTTCCCGGCATTGAACCAACACCTGCCTCCTGTAGGGAAGCAATTACCTCGATGTAAGTCAGTCCGTCACCCTCAGCAATAAACTGTACTTCCTGAGGGGAGAAAGCGTGTAGATGCAGTTGGGGAAATTCATCCTTGATGGTTTTCACTAACCCTAAGTAATAGGGCAACAAAGCACCGTCGATTGTTGCTTCTGGGTTCAGTCCTCCCTGCATACAAATTTCCGTAGCACCCCGCCGCACCGCGTCCGCTGCCTTTTCCTGAATTTGCCCCCAGTCGAGCCAATACGCACCATCTTGACCCGCATCGCGACGAAAGGCACAGAAGCTACAGTGCTGTTCGCAGATGTTGGTGAAGTTAATATTGCGATTAATGACATAGGTAACGAGGTCGCCAGCTTGTCGGAGGCGTAACTGGTCAGCCGTTTCCTGAATTGCTGCAACCAGCGCAGGTTCGGTTTGTTTGAGGAGTACGACGCCTTCTTCTGGAGATAGGTCGTTACCAGCGAGGGCACGGTTAAGAATGGCATCAAGAGTTTGAGTAATCACAGGGCGTCAGGAAAAACCAGGTTACTCTTTTCAATTTTGGCAAAGAATATTCATCTTGATGTTACGAGTGGGTTCACAAATGGCTTTGCCAGGTTCGCGGGACTCAGTCTTAGATTAGAGGCTATAGTTAAGTGCGATCACTGGCAACATCTGGGCGATCGCACTTAAGTGAGTGCTGATTCTACTCAACATCCTCATGCTGTCTTTGTCGCTCATTTTCCTCCAGCGCCCTCTGAGGAGACTGGCGACGGCGTTGATACCACGTCGCACCACCCACTAACAGTCCGATTAACCCCAACGCCCCCATCAGAGGCAGGACATCACCAGTCCTCATCGCCTGTAAACCCGAACTTCCCAGCATCACAAACGGCAACACTCCCGGAACCGTACCGAGAATTGTTCCCAAAAGGTAGTCCCGAAAGCGAACGGAAGTCAAACCCGCCGCAAAATTCACTAACCCGTAAGGAATAATTGGCAGCAGCCGGATGGCGAACATATAAAACAACCCACCCTGACGCATTTCTGCATCCATAGCTTGCCAACGTCCGGCTAGTCTTTGAGCGATTATTTCTCGCCCAACGGTACGGGTGAAGCCAAATGCCACCACCGCTGCAATGATTGCCGCAATGCTCGTCCAGAGAGTACCCCACCAAGGGCCAAATATCGCGCCGCCAGTCAGATTGAGTGCCGTTGAGGGCAACACCAAGACGGTTGCTAGGGTATAGAGAACAATGTAAATAATCGGAGCCCAAATCCCTGCCCGATTGAGCCATACCTGGAGTTGTGCTGGGTTAATGCCCCCCAGTAGATACACCGCTATCCCTGTCACTACAATGCAGAACACGGTGAGAAGGAAAATGCCGCTTTTGAAGTTCAATACACCACTCCTGCGCCTTCAACGCCTTCAAAAATGAGAGTCTGATTAATCACGACTTTGATATGCCTGCCTATATAGACCTCAGAGCCTAGGATGCTATTAGCTTATAACCTTCTCTTTGAGGAAACACAACCTGTTTTCGTTCACTACGTGATGACAATTAATTAAAAATTAACTAGACTGGCATCACAATCTCTGAACAATCGTTTGGAAAGTAACCGATACGAGAGTTTAGCTAGAAAAGACATCTGAACAATAATTTCTGTGGATAGAAGCAATCCTCGCTTCTTCTGCATATTTAGAATTTTTTATTCCATCAGAATGCATAGATGCTAAACAATAAACGAGTACAACTTGGGACAGGCTATCAAACTGGGCTGCAAGTTTTAATTACTACTTTATTAGT
>JALYGX010000425.1 GCA_030776905.1 Cyanobacteriota bacterium
GCTGGTGATGGTGCGGTCATTCCCTATGTACGGGCAAGTTACGAGCATGAGTTTGCAGACGATAGCCGCGAAATCGTTACAGAACTCGCTACTCAACCAGGCATTCCCATGAGGGCAAATACAGATAATCCCGATCGCGATTACGTGAGATTGGGGGCGGGAGCGCAGGTGGTACTCTCAAAGAATGTGTCAGGTGCGATCGACTACCAAGCTATTGTTGGACGCAGAGATTATACCGACCAAGCGGTTAAGGCAGAAGTCCGATACCAATTCTAAATACTGAATGGCATTAAGAAAATCGCTTTCTTCAAGAATGCCATTCAGCTTTCATACTGGGCAAAATTGACCGCTTTGATAAAGGGGGCGAGTTTGTCTGTAAATTAGAGCTACAGCAGCTTATCACCCTTGTGATGTTCATCCAACCAATGAATTATTAGCAGATTTACGGCGTCCGGTTTTTCATCATGAGGGCAGTGACCCGTGTTAGGAATCGCCACAAACTTGACATCTGGTCCCGTTTCACGTTCCTGTTGATAAATTGCTGCCCCAGCAATGGGTGTCCAAGGGTCGTTTTCGCCCCAAATTACCAGTAGGGGATGTTTTACCTTAGGTAAAAGTTCGGTCGGGGAAGGACCAGGAGGAGCAGTGAGAACTGAGGCAAAAACCTGTTGGGCACCGGGGTCGCAGGAAGGGGTGTAGAGTAAGTCCACCAGTTCCTCCGTAACCGCTTCTGGGTCGCGGTAAACCTGGGTGAGGGTGCGGCGGATGCGGGGTTTCTGGCGGATCAGGTTAAACAGGAATGCTCCAGTAATTTTGGAACTTACCAGCTTAGTAAAGGTTCCCATTACCAGGCGTAGAGGCAGATTCAGTTCATCGGGTCGATGATTTAGTCCGCCAGCACAGTTAATTAAGATGCCACCCGCAGCAATTTCAGGATAATCCGTCACGACCATCAGACTCAGCAATGCGCCGATGGAGTTGCCGATAAATACAGTAGGTTCTTGAATATGGGCGTGCCAGAAATCCTTTAACTGTTGCTGCCACAACTCTAAGGTGTAATCGAGTGCGGGTTTATCAGAACCGCCGAATCCCAACAGGTCAAGGGCAAATACCTGGTAGCCTGCTTCAGCGAGTACAGGGATGTTTTTGCGCCAATGCCCGATAGACGCACCGAAACCATGAATCAGTACTAAGGGTTGACCAGTGCCCATTACGGTGTATTGAATTTTGTGCCCTTGCCAAGTCCAAAAGTGCTTTTCAATAGTGTTTGCTGATATCGGCTGTAGTGTAGTCACGGCGTTTTATGAAGATTCTTTAACTCTTCTTATGATAATTGTCTGTAGCGATCGCGGACTAGACACGAAGCTGAAGGGAGTACTCTCTTGAGAAGATGCACCGTTGTTGGAGTTGGATGGAGAGTGAGGAGGCGATCGCGCTTTTTGATGCCTCATTCTTTGTCTGTAATCAGATGCCAGACCAGCACCATTACACTAATCCAGAAACCTAAGGTTGGATCGAGCCAGCCTAGCCAGGTGAGAATCGTGAATTCAGCGATCGCGCTCAGCTTTTTCTTAGACCATTTGGATTTTTTGGAAGTGTTCGCCAATGGCTCAGAAATATTGAAATTATCTGGCTGAGATTGTTTTGCTTTAGATTTCTGAGTTAATGGCTCAGTCTTTTGGGAGTTATCTTCAATGAGTTTCATCAATTTATCTCCAAGTTCGTAGGCTTAAA
Source organism: Cyanobacteriota bacterium (assembly GCA_030776905.1). Taxonomy (GTDB): domain Bacteria; phylum Cyanobacteriota; class Cyanobacteriia; order Cyanobacteriales; family Coleofasciculaceae; genus CADCTM01. The sequence goes on from JALYGX010000425.1 coordinate 1,735, forward strand.
ATTCATATTTAAGTTCTAACGATTTCAGATTTTTAATAGGGACTTTAAACCCTAATTGAAATGCCAACTTAAAGCCAATTTTCCAGCAAGCCAACTTAAAGCCAACATAATGGATAATTCAGCCTTCAACTTAGCTGTTACAATGGCTGGAAGCCAAAATCAATGTTTACTTCAGCGTCTGGTCCTGTATGAGTGAGCTGCCTGAATCAGACAAGCCGCAGCGGGAAAACTTCCCCGTTGAGGTTCCTTTAGCCTTGCGACTGAAGTTACTTGAAGAATTTGAGAAGCGGTACAAAAAGCTAGGAAAAAAACGCACTCGAACTGGGGAATTTTTGAAACGTTGGGGTATCCAACTGGATACTGGCGAACCCTCAGACCAAGCGGTATTGAATGTGTTGAATGGCAAACGAGACACCGCTGAGTTTTGGCTGGTTGATGGATTGTGTCGGCTTTTGATTGGCTGTTCTTATACTGAATGCAGTAATCTGCCTACACAGGCTCAAGACACTTCATTAGAACCTCCTAAATCATCTCAGCCACGTTCGCAGGTTATTCCTCCTTGTCCGTATCGCGGACTGTTTGCCTTTCAGGAAGAAGATGCGTCGTTTTTCTTCGGGCGAGAGGCTTTCATAAAGAAGCTGGTAGCGGCGGTGCAGAAAAAGGCTTTAGTCGCGGTGATTGGACGCTCTGGTGAGGGTAAGTCCTCAGTTGTCTTTGCTGGACTCATCCCCAAGCTGCGCCAAGAAGGAGGCTATCTCATCGCTTCCTTCAGCCCTAAAAGCCGTCCTTTCTACAGACTCGCTGAGGCGCTCATTCCTCTGGTGGAAACTCAGATGAGCAAAACTGAGCGGCTGGTTGAAATCAAAAAACACGCTGAGGCTCTCCAGCAGAGAAACTTGGAATTACAGGATGTTGTGGAAGGCATCTTGCAGGAAAATCCGTCTGCCCAGCGCCTACTATTGATAGTCGATCAATTTGAGGAACTGTACACCCTTTGTCAGGTAGCAGAGGAGCGTCAGCAGTTTCTAGATCAATTGCTGGCAACAGTCGGAGCAGCACGTCAAAAACGAACACCGGATTTCACCCTGGTTATCACCTTGCGTTACGACTTTTTGGGACAAGCGCTCTCTTACCGTCCTTTTGTGGATGCCTTGCAGCACAACCAACTATTACTTAGTTCCATGAACCGCCAGGAATTAGAAGAGGCGATTGAAAAGCCAGCCCAGAAACTCGCTGTGAAGGTTCAAGATGGACTGACTAAAATCATCCTGGACGCAGTAAGCGGGGAACCGGGAAACCTACCGTTGCTAGAGTTTGCCCTGAAGCTGCTGTGGGAAAAACAGAGTGAGAGTCAACTGACCCATGC
>JALYGX010000426.1 GCA_030776905.1 Cyanobacteriota bacterium
CAGCCAAACAGGTAAAAATGACACAACCTCCCAAAGTAACCCAGAATCTGCCTTACAACTAAAGGAGAAAAGAAGTCGATTCTATGCATTCCTTGGGCTAAAAGATGATGCTTCTATGAAGGAAGTAAAACAAGCCTATAGGAATTTAGTGAAAAAATTTCATCCAGACCTCTTCTATCACAATCCTCAACTGCAACAGAAGGCTCAGGAAGTACTTATGGAAATTAATGAAGCCTATGACGAACTCTTTTAGACGATAGCAGGATTATAAGAAGGCGATTGCTTTTAGTGTTACTTTTCATAAAATTCTAGAGGTAAGCCATCAGGGTCTCTAAAAAAGGTAAATTTCTTGCCTGTAATTTCATCAATTCTAATATTTTCTACGGATATACCCTTGGCTTGTAACTGAGAAACTGATTCATTGATATCATCAACTTCAAAAGCCAAGTGCCGTAAACCGCAAGCCTCAGGGTCATTAACTCGTTTAGGAGGGTTAGGAAATGAAAAAAGCTCTATTTGCTCAGTTTCACTAACTTTTAGATCCAGCTTAAAAGAATTTCTTTCTTTTCTAAAAGTTTCTTGAATAAGGGAAAATCCTAAAACCTCTACATAGAATTTTTTTGATTGCTCATAATCCGAACAAATTATGGCTACGTGATGGATTCGCATCGCTTTGTCTCCTTCTCCACCTTACAGTCTAATCCCATGTGCGATCGCCTGGATTGACGTTTCCCTGCCAGCGAGGAGGTTAGCCTATCATGCTGTTAGACTTTTTGTCTTTGTGGTCATCAAAATGCGATCGCTCTCCATCTAACTCTCTCTCATCACCTAGGCATCTCTCAGTTTGAAAATTCAGTTCAGATTTTGGCTACACCTGCTTGTCAAATCGTATTCGTTATGAGTACACTTTATTAGGAACTCATAATGAGTATGACTTTAAACCACAAAGGAACAAAATAGATGTTGGAAAATCGTGAAGGGGAAAGAGTTCCCAATGTTACTTTCAAGACCCGCGTTAACAATGAATGGGTTGAGGTGACAACAGATGAGCTTTTTGGGGGTAAGACGGTTATTGTCTTTTCACTACCCGGAGCCTTTACGCCCACTTGTTCATCCACACACGTACCAGGCTATAACGAGTTGGCTAAGACATTCAAAGAAAATGGTGTCGATGACATTCTCTGTGTCTCAGTCAATGATACCTTTGTCATGAATGAGTGGAAAAAAACTCAAGAGGCAGACAACATCAGGTTCATTCCCGATGGCAACGGCGAATTCACAGAGCAGATGGGAATGCTCGTTGACAAGGACAACTTAGGCTTCGGGAAGCGGTCATGGCGTTATTCCATGTTAGTGACCGATGGTGTAATCAAAAAGATGTTTATTGAACCACAAGTGGAGGGCGACCCCTTTGAGGTGTCCGACGCTGAGACAATGCTCAAATACATCAACCCAGAAGCGGCTAAGCCACAATTGGTTTCACTGTTCACCAAAGTAGGTTGTCCTTTTTGCGCCCGCGCTAAGGACTCTCTTAAGGAACGTGGAATTGATTATGAAGAAATTGTCTTGGGCAAAGATATCACCACTCGCTCGTTACGGGCTGTTACTGGTGCAACAACGGTTCCACAAGTATTTATCGACGGAAAACTAATCGGTACTTCTGAGGCTCTAGCTGAATACTTGGGTAATCAGCAGGTAGCAGTAGCACAATAGGATGGATTGGTAGGGGCGGAGTTAGCTAGGAGGTTTTACTTCTAGCTAAATTCGCTTCTTGCAAATTAGCTAGCCAGCAGCTTACCTCATAAGTATTCTTTGAGCGGGAAGGGAGTAACATATTTTCCTCAAGCATCTGGGACATCATCTTCTCCCCAATTTGCCGATGACTCAGCAGCTTTCGGGGTAGTCGCAGGATTCACCTCATACGTAAATTGAGAGGGCAAAATTTCCAGTTGCCGAGGCTTCAGCTTTGGCTTGGCTATGTCTTTGGGTTTTTGGGGTTCCTTTCTCGATTCCGAACCGTGCCGACGTTGGGATGTGCCTTCTTCACTCGTATCTTCTGCAACAACTTCATAGAGTATGGCTTGCTTATTGTTATCCGTACCTCGACGCAACACTCTACCCAATCGCTGAATATACTCCCGCTCCGAACCTGTGCCTGACAAGATAATTGCCACACGCGCATCGGGTACATCAACCCCTTCATTCAGGACGTGAGAGGCAACTAAACTCTTGTATTCTCCCGCGCGAAAACGAGTGAGGATGTCGTGACGCTCCTTGACGGGGGTTTGATGGGTAATAGCTGGGATGAGTAATTCTTGGGAAATGCGGTAAACAGTGGCGTTGTCGTTGGTAAAGATGAGGATGCGTTCCGGGTAATGTTGGGCAAGTAAGTCGGTAAGAATCCGCAGTTTGCCATCTGTACCGAGGGCAATTTCCTTGGCTTCCCGATGCGCCAACATCGCTCGTCGTCCTTTTTGAGAACCTGCACTCGTTTGGACGAATCGCTGCCAACCTTGGAGACTACCGAGGTAGATATTCGCCTCCTTCAAGAAGTCATTGCGGAGTTTGATACAGGCGTTGTAGCGATCGCGTTCTTTTTGGGAAAGCTTAACTTTTATCTGAACGACTTTGTGTTCGGCAAGTGCTAAACCTGCCAGTTGCTCGGCACTTTTACGATAGACTTCTGACCCAATTAAAGCATTGAGGTCATTATGACGACCATCTGAGCGATCGGGGGTAGCCGTAAGTCCTAGGCGGTAAGGTGCGATCGCATATTCAGCAATGACCCGATAAAAATCAGTCGGCAAGTGGTGACACTCATCAAAAACTAACATAGCGTACTGATTGCCTAGGGCTTCGGCATGAATGGTCGCACTGTCGTAAGTAGAGATTAGAATCGGGGTTCTATCCCGTGAACCTCCCCCCAGCAACCCAATCTCAGCATCTGGAAACGCCGCCTTCAAGTGTGCATACCACTGATGCATCAAGTCTAAGGTTGGCACCACAATCAACGTAGTGCGGGGCGTCGCTTGCATCGCCAGTTGTGCCAAATACGTCTTCCCCGCTGCTGTGGGAAGAACCACCACCCCCCGACGCCCTGCTTGCTTCCAGCAATGGAGGGCTTCACTTTGGTGAGGGTAAGGTTCCATCTCAAAGCTGGGAACAAGTTCCAGTGGGGCAAACTCTTTTGCCTCATCATTAAAGTGAGTACTATCAGCTTGCAGTGCTTCCACCAACTGGCGGTAGTGCATCGCCGGAATGCGGAACTTCTCAATTCTGTCATCCCACGTTGCATAATCCACCCAGGTTTTCCCGCGTGGAGGTGGATGCAAAATCAGAGTTCCCCGATCGAAAGATAATGTAGGGGTACGAGCCATCAGTCTGTTAAATTTTTAATCCCCGATAATTTTAGAAGTGAATAGCTCTGTGCTGCCCGATTCACGTCTGATCTCTAAGCTTAAATCCGTTTCAAAAGCTGCTAGTGGGATGGTTACCCTCGTGGGTTGCCTGGTACTCGTTGGCTGGATGCTCGATATCCCCAGCCTCAAGAGTCTCCTCTCCAACTCAGTCACCATGAAAGCCAACACAGCTATAGCCTTTCTGCTATCTGGGATGTCGTTGTGGCTATTGCAGAATAAACCAACGGGGCGAGGTAGCCGTCTGATTGGACAAGCGTTAGCTGTAATTGTGGCAATGCTTGGTTTGCTCACCCTTAGCCAATATCTCTTCCACTGGAACCTCGGTATCGATCAGCTCGTGTTCCGGGAAATACCGGAAGTGGCAGGGACTTCTCATCCAGGGAGAATGGCACCGACTACGGCACTGAACTTTATCCTAATTGGCTTTGCCTTGCTGCTTTTGGGTCGAAGAACCCATCAAGGTTATTATCCCGTCCAGTTCCTTAGCCTAACCGCTACGTTATTTTCCTGGCAACCGCTGCTCGGCTATGCTTACGGATTTGAATCGCTCTACGGCATTGCCTCCTACACGCGAATGGCATTACTTACGGTGCTGGCGTTTATTGTGCTGTGTGGTGGTATTTTGTTAGCGTGTCCAGACCAAGGGTTGATGCGGGTAGTGACAAGTAATAGCCTAGGCGGCTTTATTGCTCGTCGTCTATTAGTGGCAGCGATCGCAATTCCGTTTGTCGGGGGATATCTAATTATCCAAGGCTATCAAGCCGGACTTTACAATATCGATTTTGGATTGTCACTCCTGATCATCGTCAGCATCGTTATTTTCGCGGTTTGGATTTGGCAGAATGCCCAAACCCTAGATCGGCTCGACACCCAACGCTTTTTAACGGAGCAGGCACTCCAAGAAACGAACCAAACCCTTCAAGCTCTAGTTCAAGCCTCACCGCTAGCGATCCTTAGCCTTGATGCTGAGGCTAATCTGAAAATGTGGAGTCCAGCAGCACAAACCATCTTCGGTTGGACTGAGCAAGAAGTCCTAGGGCATCCCCTTCCCTTCATTCCCGAAGACAAACGGGAAGAGTACCAGAGGTTGCATCAGTTAAAGTTACAAGGCAACTCCATTAAGGGTTTGGAGCTACGTCGTCAGAAAAAAGACGGTTCACCGATTGACATTGCCGTCTGGGGCGCACCCTTGCAAGACAGCCAAGGCAACATCAGTAGCACGATGGCTATAATCGCCGATATTACTGAGCGCAAGCAAGCGATTGATGAAGCGGCAAGAAGTGCGGCAGCGATTGCGTCACTTAACCAGGATTTGCAGCGTCGGGTGAGTGAGTTGCAAACGTTATTTGAAGTCATTCCCATCAGTATTGCGATCGCACAAGATGCCGAATGCAGGCATATTCAAGTGAACTCCGCGTTCGCCAAAATCTTAAAAATTCCCCCCGATGCTAATGCTTCCTGCACTCCACCCAAGGGCGCACCTCAACCGACTTATCAAGTTTGCCGCGACGGAACGGAATTACCAGGGGACGAACAGCCCTTGCAATACGCCGCCGCTCATAGCACGGAGGTTCGGGATGCGGAAATTGACATTGTGCGCGAAGATGGGGCGGTTTTCAACTTGTATGGCTACGCGGCACCGTTATTTGACGAGCAAGGTAATGCCAGGGGAGCCGTCAGCGCCTTTTTAGATATTACCGAGCGCAAGCGGACGGAGGCGGCGCTCAGAGAAAGTGAAGAACGATTCCGAAAATTTTTTGAAGAAGCACCGATTGGTATCTGCGTTGTTGAGTTGAACGGTAGGTTTCTTAAGGTCAATAAAACCTACTGTCAGATGTTGGGATACCTGGAGCCTGAACTGCATCAACTGACGTTTGCACAGATTACCCACCCCGAAGATGCTGAAATAGACCTGAGGTATGCAGAGCAGCTATTTAAAGGCGAGATATCGAGCTATCAGATCGAGAAACGTTACATCAAGAAAAATGGCGAAATTGTATGGGTTAATCTAACCGTAACGATGATTTCCGAGCAGGACGGGAAAGTCTGCTATGGATTGGGTATGGTTGAAGACATTAGCGAACGCAAGCGTACTCAGGAAGCGTTACAAGACACCAACCAAACTCTGCAAGCGCTAATTCAAGCTTGCCCCTTGGCAATTACCGTGTTTAATTTGGATGATGGGCTGGTGCAGATGTGGAACCCAGCGGCTGAGACGATTTTCGGTTGGAGTGAACAAGAAGTACTCGGTCGTTTTCTCCCTGCTGTACCGGAAGATAAACAACATGAGTTTCTCGCCAACTTGGATTCTATACGGCGCGGCGAGACATTGACGGGTTTAGAGACACGCCGCCAGAAGAAGGGGGATGTGCCAATTGACATCAGTGTGTGGGCTGCACCGCTGCGTGATGCTCAAGGTAATGTTAATTGTCTGTCCATCGTTGCCGATATTAGCGATCGCAAGCGCATGGAGGCAGAACGCGCCCAACTCCTCGTCCGCGAACAGGCGGCGCGTACTGAAGCGGAAGCGGCAAATCGGATGAAGGATGAGTTCCTTGCCACGCTTTCCCATGAGCTGCGTACCCCCCTAAACGCTATGCTGGGCTGGACTCAGATGCTCCGCACCCGCAAGTTTGATCAAGCTACTACGGCTCGTGCGCTTGAGACAATTGACCGCAATACCAAATCGTTGGCGACACTCATCGAGGATATCCTGGACGTTTCGCGGATTATTCGAGGCAAGCTGCACCTGAATATTCGTCCGGTGGAACTAATTTCTATTGTTGAGGCGGCGATCGAAACGGTGCGTCCGGCTGCTACGCTCAAGGAAATTCACATCGACTCTTTATTAGACCGCTCGATGGGAGTCGTTTTAGGGGATGGAAATCGCCTGCAGCAAGTGGTCTGGAATTTGCTCTCCAATGCCGTAAAATTTACCCCCAAGGGCGGGCGAGTTGAGGTGCGACTGGAGCAAGGGACAGAGGTTGGCAGCAACGTTCCTAGTTACGTTCAGATTCAGGTAAGCGATACGGGTAAGGGAATTGCCCGTGACTTTCTGCCCTATGTCTTTGATCGCTTCCGCCAAGAAAACAGCTCCACCACCCGCTCCTATGGCGGACTGGGCTTAGGATTAGCGATCGTGCGTCACTTGGTGGAATCCCACGGAGGAACCGTTTCGGCTAGTAGTCCCGGTGAGGGACAAGGGGCAACGTTTTCGGTGCAACTGCCGCTTGTATCGGCTTTTACAGAAACCAGTGAGCGATCGCTTCTGGACTCAACAGTTCAGGACAATGTGCCTGTGGAGAGGCTATCGGTGCTAGATGGCTTACGGGTGCTAGTGGT
>JALYGX010000427.1 GCA_030776905.1 Cyanobacteriota bacterium
TTTAGCTCGAAACTAATTTGCTTTCCTTCTAGGATATTCAGGAGAGTTTCTTCAAGTCCTATCAGTTCGGGAAACGAGAGGCGAACATCGTTTCCGAGTTGTAACTCATCAGGAATTTCGGCAAACCGTTGTGCGCTAGGAGATACATCTAGAATGAGGAAATTTCGATCTAGGGTTAGGTATTCATAACGGTTAGACAACAGTTTTTTTACAATAGAAATCATACTGATTCTAGACTTTTGTAAGCTAATTGTTGAAATATTTCGTCAACGTATGAGCCAGTCTTAGCTGAAGTTTGATAAACTCCCGCTACTCTCTCCAACTTGTGCATCTGAACCAGTTGAGTTAGTTTTTCCAGTTTTTCTAGCTCGATTAAATCCGATTTATTCAAGGCAATAATCAGTGTGCCTTTGGGATTGACGGATAAAAAGAGTTGAATGTGTTCTGGAATCCTATCCAGGGTTTCGTGACGGTTGACATCGGCAACAATGATCGCACCGCTGCTTCCTTGCAAGTAACTGGGAGCGATGCCTTTAAATTTAGTATGCCCTTCTAAGTCCCAGATAAGTAATTGTAGGTTGAGTTTTTCCTGCTGCTTTACTCCTGTTAATTCAATGGGTTTCCGGGATATCTTGACTCCTACCGTAGATAGATATTGGTCACTGAATTCGCGGTCTACAAAACGGCGAATCAGGCTGGTTTTGCCGACGCCAAAGTCACCAACCATGCAAATTTTTTTAGATATCATTGACATAATGATAAAGTATTATTGCTCATGAATAGTTTGAGTTTCAAGGCAAGTGCCTGAGCCATTTATCAAATATTAGTGACATGAGGCATAGCTGCTAAGTGTTCATTGCTCGTTCCTCGCTAACAAAAAACGCTTGAACGGTTAAGGTGCGATGATCTGAAATTCTACACATCTAAATAAAGGTAGTTGGTCAGCCTTCACACCAAGAGGGGCGTCTGTTGTTACCATAACTTCCACTCGCTTGGAGTCAACGCCTTGAGTTACAAGAACATCTTTTACTTTTGTGGCTCGTTCCAGTGCCAATTGCTGATTGTCTTTAGCACTGCCTTTGGAGTCAGTATGACCTAAGAGCCTAAGATGCTTATTGGGGTACTGATCTAGAAATGCCTTGAGCTGACTAACTTTTGAGAGTTCGCCTGGTTTTAACTCAGAGGAACCTGGCTCGAAGTAGACGCGGGAGGCGATCGCTAGAGCTTGCAATTGTACCGTGTTGGTTACGGACTGAACTCCGGGAATTTGCTGAAAGGCTTTTGTGATTTCTCTGGCATCCGCCTCCTGAAGTACAGTTCCCTGCACCGTGACTTTACCCGCCTGATAATTCGCTTCAATCGCAGCACCTTCCATCTGATTCAGGATGTTAGTGACTCGCTGTACCTCCCCTGCTGCCAATACCGGATCGGCAGGCAATTCCACAGGGATGGTGGCATTTTGGATTTTTAGTTTCGGCTGAACGTTCTTGGCAATTTGTTCGGCTTTTGAGCGGAGGTATTGATTAGGCAACCGTCCCGTAAGCTTTATCGTTCCTCGATTGGCGTCTACCACGAGACGATAAACGGCTAACTCTGGATCGGATGCCAAGGCTAAACTAATTTCCTCCTGAATACGGCGGTCGATCCCAGTGTGATACTGATAAAGTCCCCACGGTAGGACAATTGCACTCACGACAGCTAAACCGATCAGTACTAGCGCCACAGGCGGTTTGCCTTGTTTAGCCTGCGTTACAGGCTGGCTCAATTCCGTTAAAGATTCTAAGATCTGCTGTACCTGTTCCGGGACTTTAGCCGGGTCGCCATCAAAGGATTCGATGGATTTACCATGTTGATGAACGATCGCACCCAAAGCACTGCGCATCTTCTGCATAAATGACCTTGGTTGTTCGCCTTGAGTTACCGCCGCCAGGTAACAGTATCCCGCCACTTCCAGGGTGATTTTCGAGGTGCCATACTCAATTTGATCGATCTCCGAGATATCCCCAGACTGGGCGATACAATCATTCACAAAGCTGCGGATTGCCGTGAGCATCCCCGCTACCATCTCCGACTCTAGGTAATGGCTCTCTAAGGATTGCACTTCTGAAATGATCAATCCAGAGCCTTTGTGAATTAAAAAAATTGCTTGGACAGTAAACGGCATCGACTCTTTGAAGATGAGTTCTGCCTCAGAAACTCCCTGCATCTTGGCGCGGATTTTGCGAGAAATTCCCTCTACGCTCAGGGTATTTTCGACTTTTTCATTAATTGATTTAATGGCTTCCGCCATGTATTTAGAAATGGTACTGCCAATAACCGGATAGAGAGCATCTACCATTGCATCCCGCTCTAAGCTTATCTGTTCTTTAATGGCTGTACCCATTTCTGGCCCAAGTGCCCTAGCGAAGTCTCCGGGAGAATTGCTGACTTGTTGAGCCACTGCCGATGGTAGGATGGGTGCCAAAGCAGAACTCATTCCCTCTTTGTCCTGCTGAGTCTTAGCCTGAATCATCTCAGCAACGATAGGTGCGATCGCTTGGGCAACTTCTTCCCTTGCCTCACCTACTTTTCGCGTTAAAACTTCAGTAATTAAAGGCAGAAGTAAATTAATGAACTCTGTAGGTTCATAAATCTGATGCTCAAGACTTTGTAATTTCTCTTTCAGCTTGACGATATCTCCACGAGAATCCATCAGTTCCTGAGTCATGAGCAGACGTTGCCACCGCTCAAATAGCGTAATAGAATTATCTATTTCTTTCCCATCGGTTCCTACAGGCGATGAATTTGTCCAGTCTTTGGGTTGATCTTTTTGCTGATACGATTGAATTAGCTGAGTGAGTTTTAGTTCAGGCGGCGTCTCTTTGTCTGCATTTTCTGCCTGATTTAGATTCACCTCACCCAGAGGCGATGGCTTGGCAGGCTCTTCTTGTTGCTCTTCCTTTAGCCTCAGCGAAACCGATGACTCGGACTCAGGTTCCATGACAGGGGAACTATCAGTCGGTAAATTCTGATAGTCTTCTACAGAGTCGGCACTAGAGGGATTACCCTCACTAACTGCCTCCTGAGTCAACGTGGGAGATTCCTCGCTAGGTTTCTGCGTGGGGTTAACTACCTGTAAATCAATTAATAAATCCAGCAATCCTTCCAGTGGGGATAGGCTAGATGAATCTTTTTTTGATGAAGTCATACTCTAAAATGCTGTCCCCGAATCTCATAAAGGCGGCTCAGTAGGTAGGAGGAATTTAACACCCATTGAAATTGATGCGACGATGGCGAAATACAGGGAAATCAAGACAGACACCATGAACGCGAGTACACAACGAATTAATGAAAGTCTCTTTTCCTACTGAACACTTAGCACGGGCTACGCCCCGCTACGCTAACAGCACTATTTTTAAGCTAGGAAATGGAGAGGCTCGAAACCCCAATCGCTCTCAACAGTATTAACCGATGCACACAACCTAATTCCCAGCCTGTAACTGCGTTCTCTTCCTTCACGTCGGCATCCTATCCGTTTATTGATACCTACCTACCTTAATAGAACCTCAATTCAATTTTTAGCGGAGCTAGCAACCTTTTAAGTTCCAAAAATTAAAAAACAGCAGCTCCTTAGGTCTAGTTAAGAAAAGTTTACTCGGAAAAGCGGGTTGCCTGTAGTAAGGGAATATCTGATAGATCCGTACCTGCCGCTTGTTTCAACTCAGGAGCAAATTCCGTTCCTTTTATCCTCAAGCCAAGCTCAAACAGAATTTCTGCCATATCATCTCTAGAAACTTTGCCATTTTTAAGCATTGAGAACCGCTTTTCTAGTTCCTCAAAAACTTGATTTCTGAGATTTCGATTATCTTCTTGAAGCTGTGTTCTAGTTTCCGCAAGGTCGTGGCGAATTGAATTTGTATGGCTATCAACTGTTTTATCCAATGCCTCAATACTGGCAGAAAACTTTTTGTTGACGCGATCGATGGTTTGCCGAATATCAACACTATCGTTTTGATAAGTAAGGCTCATCGACTTGATTCGCTGTTCGAGAGAATCAATACCTGCTCGTAGCTCAGTCATTAGAGATTGTTTGACTTGCTCGACCCGTTCGCGCATATCCTGCTCTACCAAGGATATGTTGGATTCTAGCTTGTCAATACGGCTATCGTACTCTCGCAATTGCGCCCCAAATATTATATCGCGAATTTGGTCAATATTTCCCAACCGATCGCGCATTTCTTCCCTGGTTATTCCACTCATATTTTCCTCTTTAATGGCTAATATATACGGTTTTGAAAAAACCGTATATTCTGCTGTTGAAGCTACTAGATAACAAAGCAATCCTGACGGAATCCTGAAGATATCTTGTCTTCCAGTAATTGCCATCACTATAACAAATCATTGCTGCCTACTTAGTAATCTTAGTCAGGTTTGACAATTCCATAGAAGTTGATGAAACTAACAACCTTGTCCAGAGAAATGCGATTATTCCCAAAGTCGGCGGCGAGGTTGCCCGTTCAGACGTTCGTGGGTATCACCGAGTAGTGCGGGAATATCTAGCTGTTCGGGGCAACGGGGGAGACAGTCACCGCAGCTAGTGCAGCGATCGCCTTTGACTCCGGGAAACCAATGCCCAGCGTTGCCAAACATTTGATAGCGGTATTGACTGAAACCCGTCATATCGTAAGCAACAGCTAGGTTCCGCAGCCGCAAGACTTCTGGAATATGAATGCTTTCTGGACAGGGTAGGCAGGCATAGCATTGGCTACAGCGGTCAGTTCCTAAAGCCTCTCTAGCTTGAGTTTCTAGACGCTCTAGCGCCTCCACTTCCTCCAGAGATAAGGGTTCATCTCGGTCGGCAGCCTTCAGCGGTGCGGTCAGTTCAGCCGGGTTAGCAGGACCAACGCTAAGGGTAGTCAGGCGGCGATCGCTTAACAAAAACCGATAGTTCAACTCTAGGGGGGAGAAGGGATGGCACAATTGTTCTAGCTTCGAGGGTGGGGTGTAGAGCTGTCCTCCCTTGTCTGCTGGGGAGATAATGAAGATGCCCAGGTCCTTTTTGCCGGCTAACTCCACCGCCGCTACGTTGCGCTGAAAAAAGTAATAGTAGTGAAGATTAACAAATTCAAATAAATCTGTGTTGATTGCCGCTAGAATCACATCTAGCTGAGCGTGAGTGGAAAAGCCAACGTGCCGCACCCGACCCTGACCCACAGCTTCTTGCACAGCCTGCATACAGCCATCTGGGGACTCAACCCAGGCAAGATGCTCCCAGGTATTGATGCCATGAATTGCCAAACAATCTAAATAATCAAGCTGAAGGCGTTCTAAGGATTCATCGATCCACTGACGCATTAAGTCGGCATCGGGTGTTGGCGGCAGCTTGGTGGTGATGTGTAGCTGCTCTCTTGGCAGGGGTAAGTTGGTTTTCAGGATGTTGCCAAGATACTCCTCGCTCTTTCCGTAACCTCTAGCCGTTTCCAGATGGTTAATTCCTCTGGCTGTTGCTTCTTGCACAGTCTTTTGAGCATCTGATTCAGAAGCGAGACAGCGCATAGTTCCTAAGGAAAACACTGAAAGTTGCAGATTTGTTTTCCCAAAGCGTCGATAAAGCATTTTTCGTTGTTTGTTATTGGTTATTTGTCGTTTGTACTTTAGTTACACCGAGGTAACTATTTAGTGACTAACAACGAACAACCAACAACGAACAATAATTAGCCTTCACCACCCGCTTTAAATCCTCGGCGTTGAGTAAAATCTTCGGGTCGGATGTTGGAGACAAACTCCCGAAAGGCTCGTCGTTCTTCTTCATCAGCATCTCGGTCTACAGGGATCGAGGCATCGGCAATCACCTCTTCCATCACCCAAATTGGACTACCCGTGCGCAGGGCGATCGCGATCGCATCGCTGGGTCGAGCATCAATTTCTTTCTTTGCCTCACCTTGACGAACGCAAAGTATGGCGTAGAATGTATTATCCTGAAGCGAGTGAATCACAATCTTCTCCAGGTTCATGCCCCATCCTTGTAGAAGATTCACAAAGAGGTCATGGGTGAGGGGTCGAGGAGGCGTCTGCTTCTCCAAAGCGCTGATAATTGCCTTTGCCTGATCTTGCCCGATATAAATGGGTAAGGCACGTCGATCTAAGCCATCCTTGAGCAGCACAATCGGGCTCTTGGTGACGGCATCTAATGCAATTCCAGCAACTCTCATTTCAATCATGGCTTAGCCTCTAGAATACAGTCGGCGTCGGGGGCATCAAAGCGGAGCGGTAAACTAGTACTGGACGAATTTGGGCTGGGATCAAACTTTGCCATCAATTCCAGTCACTGCACCGAGCAACCGTAAAATCAGCCCTTGAAAATCTAAATTAGTGGGGATCGACAAGGATTGTATTCTCCAAGTATGCCGCAGTCTCAGGACGTTTGCGCTGGGACTTCATCAAAAAAATACACGCCTTGCTGGATAGGGAACTATCAGCAGCCACAAGAGTATAAGCTCAGGAGTTGAACCAAAAGCCGTGTTTACAGGATTAATTCAAGCCTTAGGAACGATTCGATCGCGTTCGAGCGATCGCTTTGATGTGTCTTGTCGTGCTGATACCTCGGATGCAATTTTACACGATTTAGCGATCGGCGACAGTGTTGCCGTTGATGGAATCTGTTTAACGGTAGAAGAGATTTTACCCCACGGTTTTGTGGCAACGGCTTCTGACGAAACCCTCTACCGCACCACCCTAGGACAACAACACCTGGCAGCCGCTTACGTCAATTTGGAGACATCTGTGCGGGTTGGGAGCAAGCTGGGGGGGCACTTCGTTACAGGTCACGTAGATGGCATCGGCTGCTTACAGGAAGCCGTTGAAACCCCCAATTCCTGGGAGCTGTGCTTCACGGCCCCTGCCTCTCAAACTGACCTGTGGCAGCGCCAAATTGCCCGTTATCTCATCCCTAAAGGTAGTATTGCCGTCAACGGAGTGAGCCTGACCATTGCTGATTGTGACCCGAACGGCACTTGGTTCAAGGCCGCCGTAATTCCCCATACTTATGCCCAGACAAATCTTAGCCATTTAGGAATTGGTAGCTGGGTGAATCTAGAGAGCGATATTTTAGGCAAGTATGTCGCCAAAATGCTAGGTCATCGCCTCCCCGGTTCTGAGTCTCTAGATGGAATTTCCAGCGATTTTTTAGCAGAACATGGATATATTTAACTCCGATTCCGCTCCCTCCACTGGAGAGCATCAAGCTTCACCCCTAGAAATTTAGGTAGCCATTAGTCATTGTTCAAAAACAAATGACTAATGGCTAATAACAAACAAAGGCTATATACGAAGTTGTTTTTGGGCGATCGCTAAGTCCCTCTTTGGGGGGCTGATTGGGCGATCTGTAAGGCTCGGATAAATTGAGCCAGAGAATATTGGAGATGGGCTCCAGCATCCACCGTTACCCAGCCGTCGGGAGTCAGATGCCGCCATTCAAAGTGCAGGTGAGGACCCGTAGAATTGCCCGTGCTGCCGACACGTCCAATCACATTTCCCTGTTCCACCATATCGCCTGGTTTAACAAAGAGTTCTGAAAGGTGGGCGTAGAGACTTTCTTGGGTGCCTTTCTCATGCTGCAAAATCACGGTGAGACCGTAGCCGCCCAAGAAGTCGGCAGTCACGACTTGACCCGAAACCGCAGCGACGACTGGTGTCCCTTCCGGTGCGCCCAAATCCGTGCCGGAGTGGAAGCGCTGATCGCCTGTAATCGGGTGAATCCGCCAGCCGAATATGGAGGTAATCTCCGATGGAATCGTCAGGGGAAACATGAAGCTAGTTTTGCCAACACTAAGACGCTGTTCGGGTCGCCTTGTCAGATTGTAGTAAGCCAGACTTGAAGGCAGTGGCGAACTGCTGCTGGAATAGGTGGAATACGAGGGGGACGGGGAATATGAGGGTGAGGACGAATATGAGGGTGACGGGGAATATGAAGGTGACGGGGAATATGAGGGATACGTCGTCGGCTGATTCCCGCTAATCGCACTGGGACTTAGTCTCAGAGGACCGAGGTTGACTGGTTGACTACCTACAACCTGCGGCATTGGTAGTCTTGGTATGCCGCCTAACCGAGGTTCCCTAAGGGTACGTTCAAGGTTAGCTATTACTTGACTAGCCGTTTGTTGACTAGCTGGTTTTTGACTAGCCGTTTGTTGACTAGCTGGTTTTTGACTAGCCGTTTGTTGACTAGCCGTTTGTTGACTAGCCATTTGTTGAGTAGTTGGTTTTTGACTAGCCG
>JALYGX010000428.1 GCA_030776905.1 Cyanobacteriota bacterium
GTTTACGATGTTCGCACTTGGGGAATCCAAAGACTTGTTTCAGGCTCAAATTCAGAAAGCCTTGAACGTGTGGATTGATACTTTGGCACAGGTATTAATTGATGCAGGACTTCCTCCGGAGTGTGCACGTCATCGAGCAGAAGACGCGATTTTGCAAATCCACGGAGCGCTTGTCCTAGGACAGGGACTGGATGAAACTGGAGCCTTTGAGCGTGTTATCAAGCGCTTACCGGAGCAACTTCTATACGGGACAGAGCCGTTTTCGCACGGAATGTCCCCATAATAAGCAAACCAAGCCGTTGCATTGTACGCTGTCACGTCCTCAAATATATGGGTGTTCGTTGTCTAAAAAGTTATGGGTTCGAGTGGATGAGAGAGGTTTCGACCTTAGGATTTATCTGAGTCTGCCACTGAGGGAGGTAGGGCAAGTTGTGGAGAAATGCGATCGCAAAAAAACAGCGTCCCAGATGCCACACACAGAGGAATTGTCAAAAGATTCAATAACGGTATGCTCACCAGTCCCAAACAGACAAGACTGAAGCTAGCACTGGCAGGCAAACTTCTAAACACAATCCCTAACTTTTCCCGAAAGCGCAGGCGTCGGCGTTCTAGGGGCGCATCAAGAAAGTCGAGGCAGATAAACATGGCTGCCAGTGCGATACCGCCAACAGAAGCGGTCAATGTCCCAATCCCAGGCGCAAAGTTCAGCAGTAGTAACAACAACCCTACTCCCACCGCCAGCACCAGTTTTTTTAACTCAAACAGCAGTGCCCTGGAAATATCCTGGACGACACCTACCTCTACCGTATACAGGTTCCCCGTGCGTAACTTCTCCAACTGCTCCGAGAGTTGACCGTACCACGGCGAACCTAGCAATACCCCAAATTGCACCAAGAGAAAGCCTGTCACGAGTAGTAGCCCTACGACCAACAGCGAGTGCAACAAAAAGCCAAGACCGACTAGGAAAAATTTTAAGAAACTTAGCCATGCCGGAAGGTTAGCAATGAGGCTATCTAACCAAGTAGACAGACGAACTATCAAACCTTCAACACTCTCCCAACCAAAAAAGAGTAAACCCATATAAAGGGCAAAGCCGACGACAAAATTTACCAGTATCGGTATAGCTATGTAACCCCACAGGCGGGGTGTGCCCCGGAAAACTGCCAGCGCTCGAAAGGGGTAAGTTGCCCCTGCCAGTAACCCAAATCCACCAAGTACTTGCCGCATATTGATTGTTTCGTAGGGAGCTTGTGCCCAAGAGCCTGAAAACTACAAGTGCAATCCCCGATCTGTGAGTTATAACGGCTCCAGGTCAATCTCCATTTTGTGCGATCGCTCTTAGAGTGCTGATTTCGTTGTGATTTTCGTTCCAGTGCTGCTCATGCGTTTTAAATCACAATAGTATCAGCCTCGACAATATATCTATTTTCTGATCTCAATGACTGACACATGGTAGAGCAATTTTTCCTGATTCTTCATCACTTGGCACACAGCATCCTGAGAAATGGCGGCTTCATCAGTTAAAGACCTAGATGAACAACAGTCAAGCCGAAAAAACAGCACCCCAACAACCGGTTTCAAAAGAAACACTCGCGTGGCTTTTGAAAACAATTTTGCATCTTCCCCGCAACTGGTTGATGGCAAGTGTTTTATTTGCCTTTGTGAGCTTATTTGACCTGAGTTGGACCAAACAAACTGGATTTTCCTTTGCCTTTCGTGTCACCAATACAACGGTGCTGCTAATTGCAGTGATTTGGATACCAGCGCTGCTGCAACTCTTTGCTCTAGTTGGGGGAGCGATTAAAACCCCTGCGGGTGAGTTGAGTAGCCCTGGAATTGAGCAGCTACTGCAACGAGTGGATTCAGAGACAAAAGATGAGGCGATTGGAGCATTGAAAGTGGTTTTAGAAAGAGCCGAGGAACGCGCTCCGGCAGAGGATTTACCAAACGTGCGTCAAGCCCGTCAACAACTTGATGAAAAGTATGCCGCACCACTCTCAGTTGAACAAGCGCGTCGCGAACTGAATCAGCTTGCCGATCGCTTTCAGGAATTACAACAATCTCCCTCTGGGACAAGGCGGAACTTTTTGATGGAGGCTTTGGCAGGGGGGATGCGCACCTTGGTACTAAAAGCTCAATTATCTGCGACGGAAATTAATAGTTATTTACAATCCGAACATCCAGGGCAGCGATTAGCAGCGCTTTCTTTGTTGAAAATCTCTGGCGATGTCAGCTATTTCGAGCTAGTACTGAATGTGATCGCTAACTCGAAATCAGCCTTTGAGCAAGTTTACGCTTTGCGAGTCATGGAGAAAATGTTACTCAAGTTGGACTCGAACCAGAAAAAACGTCTAGAGGAGGTTCTGACTCAACAACGCCAATTTAACGAGGTTCAAAAGCAGTGGATTAAGGAAGGGTCAGATCGTTGGATAATTAGCGAGCGCTTACTCTCAAATTTGAAATGTTCATCTTCTTCTGGCGTGACAGAAGAGGAATTTCATGCTAATTAAATTCTTTCGGGACTGTGCAGGAGAGCGCTCTTGCGATCGCTTTTGCTATTATCCAGTGCTAACCAGTGCTAAAAGGAGAAAACTGCTATGAAGACTAAGCCCCTGATTTTTGCGGCTCTCACTCTTGGGTTTGGCATGATGCTGAATGGAGCTGCATTCGCTAGACAACTCGATCAATACGAGCAACAGGTAGAGAATCAGCTTCAACGAGTAATTCAAATGGCAAAAGGTGAGGGCTATCAGTTATCATTGCCGCGAAACGTAGGAAAGCTGACTAAGCGAACGGAAGCACCCAAAACCGTATTACTTTATCCGAATCAGGAATATAGTTTTGTCGCTGTATGCGATCAAAATTGCAATCAAGTTAACTTGATTGTCAAGGACATGAATGGCAAGAGAATTACCTCCGATGTCGCTAATGCGGCTGTTGCCGTCGTCAACTTTAAGCCGCCATCAGAGGATAGGTATCAAGTAGCTGTGAGAATGGAAAAATGTTCAACACAGTATTGTAACTTCGGATTGGGGATTTTCGCTAAACGCTAGACCAAACGGTTTTTTCTAGGTTTAGCTAGAGATGCAAGCATAGCTCTTTTCAGTTTCTCCTATTGAACTCAGCTCAACTAAGCAAGATTAGCCATGACGGTAAGCGGCTAAATTGGCTCAAAAGGGCTGAGTTCAGAATTTATCCATCCAGTATTGTTCGGCTATGTAAACATTTTGTAGTGACCTGGTATTGATATCATGATGGTAGATATATTCCCCTTTATGGGATTTTTGTTGAATTAGCGATCGCTTGTGTCTGCTAAACTTGAGTGATCGCTTTTAAATTCATGAGTAGCGTAGGCGAAATTTCACTATCATGTCAAGAGGTGAACTAGTCAGGTTGCGGATCAAGGAGTTTGCCGCTAGAGAGAATTGGACGATTACGGAAGTGGCTGAGCGATCGGGAGTGCCCTACAGCACCGTCAAAACTTATGCCCGCTCTCCTGGCATGACAATGGTTGATATCGGTGCTATCCGCAGGCTAGCTAAAACATTTGATGTGTTGATTGAGGATTTGTTTGAGGTAGTGGAAGAATAGGGGCGTTAGCACTCTGAACAAAAGTAGTTGGTCGATTGCAAAATATTGGCTAGTTTAAGATTAGTAATCCCGTTATGAATTATTAATGGGTCGTGTATGTTTGTTTAGGAAGTTTACAGAAGCCTTAGACATATAATCACCTACTAAAGACTTGAACCAGAAGCCGATTAAAATTTTTTGACTTTTGACAATGTTTTATAACACCGCTCTTGTGGAGGAAGCAGCCAATGCCACTTGCACCAACTGAAGAAAAGATGTGGGAGCTATCACCTTCAAAAAACCGCACCGAAATGTCTGATAGTCAGATAAACGCAAAGTACGAGAAAGGAGAGCAAAGAATACTCACCGAAATCAATCGTGAAAAGCTTCCTAACTTTGTTGAAGCCTTAAAAAAGCCTGATTATATGTAAATACGACCCTTTTTTCAAAGAAGGCCGCGTTGGGATTCAAAGATGCAATCACGACTAATCGAGTCGTTTCTCATAAACATTCCTGTTCCTCCAATTGTTCTTTATGAGACGAAGTTTAACTCGTATGAGGTGATGGATGGTCAACAGAGAATCAGCGCTATTCAGGCTTTTTACGAAAATCGGCTCAAGCTGACTGGACTCGAACTTTGGCCAGAACTGAATGGGCGTAACTACGCTGAGCTTCCTGGGAAAATTCGGGCAGGGATTGATCGTCGATCCATCTCATCTATAGTACTGATCACAGAGTCGGCATCTAATCCTGAAGAAGCGCTGCTCCTAAAGCAGCTTACCTTCGAGCGCCTTAATAATGGAGGGGTGGATTTAAGTTCGCAGGAGGTACGCAATTGTTTGTATCAGGGAAAGTTCAACTCACTATTGATCGAACTAGCGCGTCATCCCATATTTGCGGAGGCTTGGGGAATCCCAATAGAAAATCATGAAAAAACAGAGGCAGTATCGAATAAACTGACCAAAAATAAATTGTATCAAAAGATGGAAGATGCGGAATTGATTCTTCGTTTCTTCGCTCTGCGGCACTCCGAGAACTTTCAGAGTGGACTGGAGAGATTTTTTAACCTCTATATGATAAGAAGTCTGAAGTTCTCCGATGAAGATATCAAGTTCCTCAAGAACCTTTTTTTAGAAACACTTGTTCTAGCTGACACAATCTATGGTGAGACTTTATTCAAGCCCTTTGATCCAGAATCTAATACATGGAAAAATCGCGCTCATAAAGCTTATTACGATGCAGTTATGGTGGGTTTGAGCAGGAATTTACCCAACGCAAAAGTGTTAATTGAGCAGAAGTTAAGAGTGATTGAAAAGACAAAGGAGCTTTTTAGAAAGGATGAATCAAAACTATTGATAGGTGCGGGAAGGACTAAGGC
>JALYGX010000429.1 GCA_030776905.1 Cyanobacteriota bacterium
AAGTTATGCTATCCCAAACTCAAATTGAGTGAAGTTCTTTTTTGCCTCCCTAAATACTTTAACGATTATCGTCAAGCGTATGGAAGCAAGCACGTTGAGTATGGTCAGTACCATAGAGATTAGAACAATATCAGCCATAGTCTCCTTATGCCTTCTCCGTTTCCAGGGATGAACCCTTATCTAGAGAATCCAGAGTTTTGGCCAGAAGTCCATCACTTGCTAATCAGTATTCTTGCCGAGACGTTGAATCCTCAAGTGTTACCTGGGGAAACGACTGGCTCGGCTCAACGCGATCGCATTTGCCCATTAAGATCTGCTGGCAGATAACGGATAAAGGTTGAACAATTCTAGTTCTGTACAACCCTTCCTTCTACCTCGCTACAGAGGGCGATCTCGTTTTTCATGGGAGTGGAGTTATTAGCCCTAAATCATTTGGCGCTGGATGGCTTGCTGTTCCCGCTACCAGAGGGGATTAATCAATGGCTGAAGGGCAACTAGACGAGTTTGCAAAAAGCCAAATTTCCGAAAACTCCCCATTTACAAAAACTCTATGCTTTTGGGCAGGCGATAAAGCTCATGAGGCTCTTTCAGCAACAATTATCACTTTTGACAGTGACTCAAATCACCAACTGCTTTAAAAATGAAGACCGACATACTTTAGAGTAAAAGGTCAATATGACGTGACTTCACCTTGGAGTAACCCACTCCCACTAAAAGAGTTCGCTTCGCACCGAGTTATGACCTACTTTTATAGACGCAGATGGGTTCTCATTAATTCTTATACCTTGGTGGAGGCGATCGCCCTCCATAGGGGAGTTAAGCGAGCAGGTACAGAAATTTATATCTTCCCTCCTGACCTCGATCCCAATCATTTCAAAATCTAGATATTCTTCTTTTGCAAGAGCCATCAATATCAGTTCCCGTCGATGAATTTTTTGTCTAACTGTCCTTCCCAAAAGCCCTAGACCTCATTCGTGTTATCGTCTATGTCACAAGCTATGTGGTCTGTAAGGTCTTTGCTGGAAGGAGTAAGGGATTTACTCTTGTTAAGAAAATAGAGAGCGAAATACATTCTTAGCCATTCAATTTTGGTTTTTTGTGTTTCGACATCAATAATTGATTGCTCAACCCTATTTATTAAATCTCGGATTTTCTCCAGCTCAGGTGAGTGTTGGTCTGCCTGCTCAATTATGTTGGTTTGTGTTTCGGCTTCAATGATTGATTGCTGAACTCTATTTGTTAAATCTTGAATTTTGTCCAGCTCATAAGGGTTTTCGTCTGTCCGCTTCTCACTCATGGTTGCATCCGTTACTTATATTTCTACAAGTAAATTTAGGAAACGCACCTGGTTCTTGTTTATACCGCCTGAATGAAGATGTCTTAAGAATAGTTGTTGCCAATTACACATTAGATGTGATCGCAATCACTGCCAACTACTTGGACGTTTAACTGTCCAGCTCTAGGCGATCGCACTCCTCTAGTAAGAGCCGCTGCCGGATAACGAGTGAAAGGCGAACAAAATATAGTTGTACTCCCTTACTCCACAAGAGCAGTGGGGGTATTTTATTTTGTATCAATATGACCTAAAAGGTATTATGTCCCAATCGATGATAAGTCAGCTTATCAATCATTTGCAACAAGCTAGGAGTCGTTCTCAATAAGAGGCTATTTTTGACCTTCACAATTCGACTGATATGCTGAGTAGATTGATGTAAGTAAAGCGAGAGAAGCAATTAGGTTAACTTATCTATCGATAGAACAGCTTCGTTGAGGAGTCGCCGCCATTGGCGAATAATCCGCCTGAGAATGGCTTGCTCTGGGGAAACTACTTGCTCAACTACATATTCGTCTAACCTATCCAAGGAACTAGTAAGGCGAGCGAGAGTTGCTAGTTGCTCAACGCTTGTCGTTGCAGCCTGGTAGCGGCGAACCTCGTTACCAATCTCTCCACAGCGCGTCAGGGCAGCGAGTACGTTTGGGCGGATTGAGACTTCGTTGACAGACAATCCTGAAACAACATCACTTGCAGTAGTTAGATCAGATAGCTTGTCATACCTTAAGAACCTCGCTAGGGCTTCAAACGAATCAGCAATTTCTGTACCATCTGGATATTGAGTCAAACTAGCATAGATTTTTTCGTAGCTAGATAGGTTGAAATCTTCCGCCTCAACGAGTTTGGTATAAGACAACTCATAGAGCATCCCCGCAAAACGAGTTAGCGGCGTTTGCTTACGGTTACGACCAAACCAGGTTAAACCCGACACTATATTCTCTGCCAGTTGATTGACATCATCACTGCTGAAATTCACCCGCCGATTCGCTAATTCTCCCAGTAAAACTTGCTTAGTAGTTGGCAAGATTTGCCAATCAAGCTGATTAATCGGTGCGACGACGTAGGTGTTTAAATCGGGTGAGGTAAGCAAGTAGTAGAGAAAATTTAAGGGTGCAGCGACTGAGTGTAGATGGGCATGTAAAGCACGCTGGGCAAACATCCGCTGAAACGGGTTACGAACAACATCAGCGATGAGTTGTAGCCCTTCAAATTCTGATGTCCGCAGGTGCGATAGCGAAGCGCTGCCGCGAAGCGCAGATCGCATCAAAGCTTGTGTTCCAGGTACGGGTAAAACAAGTAACTCGTCCCACCGCGCTGGATGTTGTTTTCCCCGAAATCGACTAAACAATGCCAATAGCAGTTGAACTGGATAAAACGGGATTCGCAAAGCACCAATGGCAACAAGCAAATTAAAGCCGATACTAACAGCTATCCCTGCTCGAATTCCCGGTAGTAAGCGTCCCTTAAAACTAATGGTTGGTGTTAACGAACAGGCAACAACGATGCCAACTGCTACACCAATGACCAGAATGAAGACGATACTGGCAAAAACACTTAATGCCTTACGATTAGTTAATCCAAAGGTCACACCGACAAACAGACCAAACAAGATACCGAAGATTGCCGTGAGGAGGGCGCTTTGTTGGGCAGCATTGCTGGCATTTTTGAATAAAGGATTAGAGGCAATCCGATCCACGACAAGAAAGGCAAACGCACACACAGGGCTGGCAGCAAGGCTAATGATAAAGCTAGACATGATGCCGCCAGCTACGCCGAATGCCATCACACCGACGGCTAAAACAATCCCGGCACCAATTACCGTGGTAATTAACGCTGCGGTAAAGACGGTGCTGAAGCCTAGGTTATAGCCAACTGCCTTAGTGATTTCTCCCGTCATTAACACTTCGGTGCCGCCCTGCAAGTCCCAAAGCTTGGGATAGCGGTCAAATGAGGCAGAAAGAATCTGCGCGGTGTTGGGCAGCATTGCGATCGCAGTTATCCAAGAACGATGCCCTGTCAGGGTATGCACAAGTTTGCCTTGTTGTAAATCCCAAACTTTTAGGCTGTGGTCACTGGATGCGGAAACAGCTTGCTGTCCATCGGGAGTGACGGCTACATTTGTTACCCAGCCATTATGACCTGTCAGAGTATGTAGTTCTTGCCCTTGCTCAAGATCCCAAACTTTCAAGGTTTGGTCGGCGGATGCGGAGACTAACCGTTGCCCATCTGGGGAGAGCGTTACACCCGTTACCCAGTTCTTATGACCCGTAAGGGTGCGTAATTCTTGCCCTTGCTCGATGTCCCAAACTTTCAAGGTTTGGTCAATGGATGCTGAAATTGCCTGCCGTCCATCTGGCGTGAGGGTGACACCTGTAACCCAAGCACGATGTCCCTTAAGGGTATAAAGTTCTTTTCCCTGCTCGATGTCCCACACTTTTAAGGTTTGGTCAGCTGAAGCAGAAACTGCCCGTTGACTGTCAGGAGTGACGGCTACTGCCCAGACGATATCCGTATGACCTGTTAAGGTATGCAGTTCTTTTCCCTGCTCAATATCCCAAACTCTTAAGGTTTTGTCAGCAGATGTAGAGATGGTTCGCTTTCCGTTTGGAGATATGGCAACGCCACTCACCCAATCCTGATGACCTTTGAGGGTTTGCAGTTCATTCCCTCGCCGGATATCCCAAATTTTCAGAGTGCGATCGCGGGATGCCGAAACCGCCTTCTGTCCATCGGGTGTCACAGCTACAGCCGTAACCCCTTCTTGATGTCCCAAAAGAATATGCCGTTGTGACCCTTTTCTCAAATCCCAAACTTTCAGGGTACTATCCGCAGAGAGACTTTTGATATCAAAATCACGTTCGCCGGAGGCGAAAACGGCTAATTGCCCATCTGGTGTCACCGAAATAGAAGTCGTCCAGGCAACATTGCTTTGGATAATGCCCTGCGTGTACATAAAGACTGCCAACCCAGCAAGAATGACAGGTAACGCGATCGCAAGTGGCAGCATTAAGTAAAGATTGCGATACGCCGGAACCTGCCACGTCCCCAGCAATCTTTGGTAACCCCTCAAGCGATAGACATCAGGGGATGCCTGATGGAGATAGCAGTGAAACGCTGTAGGACGAAAGTAGACCCAGTAGGCAAGTAATGAATAGTGGGACAACTTCCATGGACTAAGACGTTCGGGGAGTTTGCCTCGAAACTCTGGAAACTTATGCCTCATCAGCTGCACCTCTAGATTGTTCCATCAAATAAGAGCGACAATTTTTCTACCCAGTGATCCAACGAAATTTACTATCATGCCGCAGTTATAGCTTGAAACTCTTGCCATGCCCTCAGTAAATTACCCCCGAAAGCTTTAAACTAAAGGGTGCGTTATGGTTTGGAGATACTCTCATTAAGCTGTGCGGAAAATAGTCATTGCCGGTAACTGGAAAATGTTCAAAACTCAAAGGGAAGCCTCTGAGTTTTTACAAAAATTTATGCCTGAGCTGGAGAACACCCCCGAAGAACGGGAGGTTCTGTTATGTGCTCCTTTTACAGCCTTGGGCATTCTGTCTAAAAGTCTACATAATAGCCGTGTACAGTTGGGTGCCCAAAATGTTCATTGGGAGGACGAAGGAGCATACACTGGAGAAATTTCCGGTTCTATGCTGACTGAGGTCGGGGTTCGCTACGTCATTGTTGGTCACAGTGAACGGCGCCAATACTTTGGTGAAACTGATGAAACAGTTAACCAGCGTCTGCTTGCTGCTCAACGTCACGGTTTAACCCCGATTCTCTGTGTGGGTGAAACCAAGCAACAACGGGATGCTGGCGAGACGGAATTGCTGATTGCGACTCAGCTCAAAAAAGACCTTGTGGAGGTTGATCAGCAGAATCTCGTTATCGCCTACGAACCGATTTGGGCAATTGGTACAGGTGATACTTGCGAGGCAACAGATGCCAATCGAGTGATTGGTCTAATTCGGAGTCAGCTCAAGGTGGCTGATGTTCCGATTCAATATGGCGGTTCTGTTAAACCCAACAATATTGATGAAATTATGGCTCAACCAGAAATTGATGGTGCATTGGTGGGAGGAGCAAGCCTAGAACCTCCTAGCTTTGCGCGGATTGTCAATTATCAATAGTTGTTGGTTGTTACAAATAACAGATATAGCGTTTCTCATCCGAGCGAGATACAGCCCGACCCCTCCCCCAGCCCCTCCCCGATGCGGAGAGGGGAGCAAGACTCCGGTTCCCCCTTCCAGCAAATAAAAGCTTTTCCTTTTCCCTCCCCTTGTAGGGGAGGGTTAGGGAGAGGTGGGAAGGGGGCTAGAGGGTTAGGTCTCTTGCGTACCGCACAAAGAGTGAGAACCGCTATAACAAACAACAAATGACAGACTATCAGGTAAGACAAACCACAATTCGAGAGCGTTCTTTCAACTGGGGAGAGCGAACCTATCTCATGGGTGTCTTAAATGTGACACCGGATAGTTTTAGTGATGGTGGTGAATTCTATGCCTCAACAGCAGCTTTGGCACAAGCGCAACGCTTAGTAGACCATGGGGCAGATATTAT
>JALYGX010000430.1 GCA_030776905.1 Cyanobacteriota bacterium
TTAACCGCTCCGACATCCGGTCAGATCCCTCGGACGGTTCAGTGAAACAGGGGATACCGTTACGTTTGCTGTTTCATGTCTCTCAGATTGATGGTAGCTCCTGTACCCCTCTGACTGGTGCAGCCGTGGATCTTTGGCACTGTGACGCGCTGGGCGTCTATTCGGACGTGACCGACCCAAGTTTTAGTACCGTCGGGAAAAAGTTCCTGCGCGGCTATCAGGTGACGGACACAAATGGTACTGTCCAGTTCGTTACAATCTATCCCGGTTGGTATCCAGGCAGAACGGTTCACATCCACTTCAAGATTCGCACTGGTTCTACATCCCAGCAGAGTTATGAGTTTACGTCGCAGCTTTACTTTGACGATTCCCTCACGGAGCAAATCCACGCGCAGCCTCCCTATGCCGCTAAGGGGCAGCGCACCCCAAAGAATGACCGAGACGGCATCTTTCGAGGTGATGGTGAACAACTGATGCTCCAGCTAACCAAAGATGCAAAAGGCTACGTCGGTACATTCGATATAGGGCTTCAGATAACTTGAAATTCACTTCACCGAGGACTGCCGCGAGAAAAGTTGAAGATTTTGACCGGAGAAGTCCTGAGCCATGTCCAGTTGCAGACATCTGTGTCAGAGTTTGATATAGGGATAGCACAAAAACTTGAATGGCGAGGAAACTGATGGAGCGCGGAAAGCTTATTGCGATTTTAACTGGGGTAATTTCGATTGTTTTGGCTCTTGCCTATCTTCTGCTCGTCCAACTCTTGGACTTACGGGGCGAGATGATACCTGCTCCCATAAGTTACCTGCCTCAAGGCGTGGAAGTTGCTTCGGGACGACTAATTCAGATGTTCCTCCTCATCCCCCAAATCCTGACTAAAGCTCTGGTTCTCCCATTAGGGTAGAAGATGCGATAGTTTTACTGGCAATTACTTGGCAGATGCGATCGCTTGGAAGATTGGCAATAGTAGATCGACATCCAGCAAAAAGAGTGTTAAAGGTGCTACTTCCTGGGGAATAACAACCACATGACTAGCGACTTCTAACGTATCAGAACGACGATAAGACTCTGGAAGGACGCGAATCATCGATAAGGGCACTTCCATTAATACTGGGGTTTCAACGACTGGAATCCCATAGAGTTTGGGTGTCGTATTTTTAACAATTACTAGATAACCGCCTCTTTCCGATTCGCTGGGTGGGCTGGATTTGAAAAATCGTCGATGCAGATCTACAACAGTGACTTCATCCTCGCCCACAGGTGCGACTCCTACAGGCTTGAGTCCATTGCTATGGATAGATGTCTGATTAACCACTTTGTAAACAGACTCAATACGCAAAGCCAAAGTGAGACCGCCCATGCTAAAAACGATGAGTTTCAGCATGGGGGTGACAGAGCGAGTGCGTGAAAGCTCAAGCGGATCGGGTTGTAAATTGATTAATTGATTGTTCATTGCAAGAGAAGGCAGCTAATCAGACGGATTGCAGTCGAGCAGGTAGGCTTTCCGCTGTAGTTTGACTGAGAATGGTTTTGATTGCCCCTAAAAACTCTTGTTCGAGGTAGGGCTTAGTAAAGTAAGCGTTTGCGCCTAATTGCATTGCCAGCCAACGATGCTTATCATTACTGCGGGACGTGAGCATTACTACTGGAATGCTCAACATTTGAGGCTCTTGACGACGAGCGCTAAGAAACTCAAAGCCGTTCATGTTGGGCATCTCAATGTCACAAATAACTAACTCTATTGCTGAACTTTGCTGCAACTGTTCGATCGCTTCCTGACCATCCCGTGCCTGCAAAACTGGAAAACCTGCCCTTTCTAAGGAGAGAGCCAAGGTACGCCGCATAGCAGCCGCATCATCGACAACCAAAATTGTAGGAGTTTTAACAGCTTTGAAGGTAGTCGCCGTCTTGTTAGCTGATAAATTTTCATTCGCCATCGCGCCTTGCGGATTGAGCTGAGTCGTTGTCGTGGGACTTTGTGCCAGAAACTGCTCTACCAGGACAGTCCCATCAATGACGGGAATCAAACTACCATCCCCTACAATAGTGCAACCGTAAGTACAACTCGGAGCTGCGATCGCCGATCCGAACGGTTTGATCACGAGTTCTTGCTCAGTGACTAAGCGATCGATTTCTAGAGCAAAAAACTGTTGATCATGCCGGAGTATCAGCATGGGAAGTGCCCAATTCTGGGGAGAAGGGACTGAAATTAACGCTTTACTCGGCGTTGTTTCCGGCAACGGGCAGGCATAGTCTAAAAAGTCAGCCAGGTGATACGCTGGAACGAGTTCGTTGCGCCAGTGCAAAAACCGCTGAGTTGCCGATTCTTCAAGCTGGTCGGCTTTAGGAACGACAATTTCTTCAATGCTGTCGGACGGGATTGCTACAGCGCTAGAGCCAACGAAGCAGACGAGTAATTTGGCGATCGTCAGCGTTAAAGGTAGACGTAAGGTAAACGTCGTACCCACTCCAGGTGTGGAGTTAACCGTGATGCTTCCTTTAAGCGATCGCATTTGGGCGCGCACCACATCTAGCCCTACTCCCCGTCCAGACAGTTCGCTAACCTGGCTGGCGGTGGAAAATCCTGGCTGGAAGATTATTTCATACAGGCGATTGTGGGAAATCGTTGCCGCTTGTTCGGCTGACAATAATCCCCGTTCCAGCCCCAGAGTGCGGATACGCTCTAGATTTAAACCTTGACCATCGTCCCTCACTTCAATGATGGTTTGACTGCCTTTGTGGTAAGCTCGAACTTCAATTTGACCCGGCTCGGATTTCCCCTGTTGACGCCGGATTTCTGAAGATTCGATGCCATGATCGAAGGCATTGCGCAGCAAGTGGAGTAAGGGATCGTAGAGTTTTTCTAAGACGGCTTTATCCACCAGCACACTCGTGCCGCTTAGTTTGAGGTTGACAGGTTTGTGATAAGTCGTGGATAAATCGCGCAACATCCGAGGAAAGCGGTTTAACACTTCACCTAGAGGTAACATCCTCGCCCACATCAGCTCATCCCGCAGCTGAGTCAGCATATGTCGCTGTTGTTCCAGGGTTTGATCAGATTGTTTAGCAAACAGGACAATATCATCAACAGATTCTTCTAGCTGCATCATTTCTTCCAGCAGCCCTTGGAGCCGGGAGTGCAGAACTCCGTAGCTATCCAATTCTAAGGAGTCAAAATGGGAATTGTTGGTTATTAATTGTTCGTTGTTCGTGCTGTCGCGATCACCGCTTCGCAGCAGCCCTGAGGCTCCTAACGCCGCTAACGCTTCGCTATCGCCACCTTTGTTCTTGTCCCTTGACTGCTGTGCCTCAGCATCTGTTGACTTACCCCAATCGTTCTGGGCAAATGCTCCACCTCTACCCCCTGACAAAAAACCAGGATTTGACGCAAGTGACCCAGAACTGGAAGCACCAATTAACACTTGGTTTGATACTTCCTGCAACTGAGCCGCTATCTTCTGAACTTTGGCAAATCGATTTAGTAGTTCTCGAACTGAACCCTGGAGTTGCTCGTTCTGGAGAGAAAGACCATTACGGTTAATGGCAAGCTCACCCACCAAATTATTCATCCGTCCCAGTCGCTCTGAGTCAACCCGCACCGAAAGATTAGTAGTAGGTGATACTTCATCTTGACGGCTGGACGGAGGTACTGGAGTTAGTTCCTTACTACTGGCATGAGTCAACTCAGCAGATTTGTTAACCTGGACTATTTCATCAGGAATTAGCCGCTGGGGAACTAAACTGCCTGCATTCAATGCAGTAGAGGAATTTGCAGCAGTAGAGCCTGTATTAGAGGAGTGAGCTATTCGTTCAGAGATGTCTTGAAGCGATGGCAGACTCTCAAAAATCTGCTCAATAGATTGAACGGTTTCTTTTAAAGTTTCTGGTGTATCTTTAATAGCGGATGGGGAAGAATCTTGCTCTATTACCAGTTCTGGCACTAGCATAGCTGAGTCATCCGGCACAACTTCTATCTCGGAAGTGACAACAGCGTTACCAAAAACTTCCTCTAAAGAAGGTAGCTCTTTGGCGGCTTCTTCAACCGCAGATGTGGCATCAGCTACCCATTCCCTACTGATTACAGGAGACTCTGGCAAATCAGTATCAGTATCGACCTCAAATGCGATCGCTAGACTGTCAAAAATGGATTCAGGAGAAACCGAGAAAATCTCCTCTAAGTCCCCATCTGCATCAGCCGTTTGTGTATCCTCCGGCACTTCAGCAACAGGTAGTTCCTCCATTTCCATCTGGAGAATCAAATTAGTGTTGCCAAAGATATCCTCAAGTAAGGCCAGGGTGTCTTCTGTATCTTCAGGAATTAGCTCTGTATCTGCAAGCGATGCGGCTACCGGGAGGGCAGTGTAGTCTGGTATGTCAGAAACGGTAGTGTCTGCCAATGCCGTTAAAGCCGCAGACGGTTCCATCGCTTGCAAGGGTGTACCTGCAAGCACCGCTTGTCGGACGGCTTGAAAATCACTCAGCGCTAGTTGTGCAATTTCTAAAGCGCGACTGGGGCGAGCTTGTAGTGCGGCTAGGGTCGTTGCGGCGATCGCTTCTAATGCAGGCTGATTGAGTAACTCGGCAAACCCAGCAAACACCTCGGCTTGTGCCCGTAATTCTCCCGCCACCTCGTAGTCAGATGGATGAGCCACAACAGTAGCCAGGTGTTCTAGTCCCTGACTTACATCTACTTCAAAGATCGACTTGGTCATATCGATTCCCAAGTCACTTGAGCTAGGGATGTAATTGTCAGCCTGGGTGAGGGCGTCTCCCAATTTTTCCTCAATCTGCACAAAGATTGGGTCACCGAGGGCTAAGGCTGACTCGGCGTCAAAGCGACCCACTGTAATCTGCTCCATTAAAGGCAGACGCAGGCAGTCGTAAGCTTGCAACAGTTGGGTTTCTAGCTCTGTATCGATTTCTAAGTCTTCGCTGTAGAGTGCCTTAAAGATATTTTCCAAGCGGTGAGCCAAAGTAGCGATCGCTTCTAGTTCGACGCTAGCGGCTCCTCCCTTGATAGAGTGGGCACCTCGCATTAAATTATGGACTTTGGCAGTATTTTTCTCCTGCCTCAGGGTCAGTAAACCCTCTTCGATCTCCTGCAACAGCTCAGGAGCCTCTTCTATGAAAAACTGATAAGCATGGTCGCGGATATCCGAGTTGATTGCCATGAATAGGTTAGAGGTTAGAAGGTTGTAAGAGTCTATCTGTAGCAAGCCTAGCGATTGCGCTCCGAGTTATGCCCGAAGAGCAATCGCGACATTAAAATCAGGCAAAAGAAAACCTGCTGCAACCCATTAACTGACTTTGAATTGACCAACATCATCTTGCAGTGCCTGAGCCACTGTTAGCAGTTGCTCAAAGGAAGACGAGACAAAGCTGGCTTCCTTGGACGTTTTTTCTGCGCTCGCCGCAACATTTGTCATCGTTTGGGTCACGGATTCTGAGGCTTGGGATTGCACAACCGTTGCTTGGGCGATCGCTTCTACCAATGTATTAATCTGACTAGAAACTGCCGTAATTTTGTTCAAACTCTGGCGAGTTTCATCCACGAGTTTCGTTCCTGTTACTACCTGCTCAGTACCCGCTTCCATCGCTACCACTACTTCATTGGTTTCCGCCTGAATCGCGGCGACAATCTTCTCGATTTCGCTACTCGCTTCTGCCGACTGTCGGGCAAGAGAGCGCACTTCATCAGCAACCACCGCAAAGCCTCGCCCTTCTTCCCCGGCTCGCGCTGCCTCGATTGAAGCATTGAGAGCCAGTAGGTTGGTTTGAGCGGCAAAGCTACTAATGAGGTTCACAACAGTAGAAATCTTTTGAGA
Source organism: Cyanobacteriota bacterium (assembly GCA_030776905.1). Taxonomy (GTDB): domain Bacteria; phylum Cyanobacteriota; class Cyanobacteriia; order Cyanobacteriales; family Coleofasciculaceae; genus CADCTM01. Next base: position 5,826 of record JALYGX010000430.1, read on the forward strand.
AGATTCCCCAAGGTGTTTTACTTTCTTGGCTGTTTCTGCCACAGTTTCCCGAATTGCCACGATTCCATCTACCGTACGGTTCATGGCAGCGTCACCTTCTTGCACGGTTTGAGTCGCTTGTTTTACAGCAGCTTCCGCTTGTTCGGCATTGGCAGCAACCAGTCGCACCGATTGAGCCATTTCTTGAGCCTTGGCAAGTGCTGCCACAATTTCCTCGGCTTGGCGCAAGGCTTCTGCGGATAGAGCCTGGACAGAGGCTTCATTGTTGCTGGTGGTTTCGGTTACCTGGCTGGCAGCTACTTGCACTTTGGTAACAATTTTCCGCAAGTTAGCTACCGTGGCATTGTAGGAGTCAGCGATCGTACCAATTTCATCAGCTGTCACTTTTGCCCGGATGGTGAGGTCGCCTTTACTGATCGGGTCTACTTCCATCAGCAGTTCCAAGGCACGCTGTTGCAGTTCCTCTTTGAGTCGGCGTTGCTCGTCGGCTACAGACACTTGTTCTTTTGTGAAAAGCTCTAGCCGAGAAGCCATCTCGTTGATGTTGGCTCCTAGCACGGCAAGTTCATCTTCCCCTTTGACTTCCACACGAGTATCCAGATCTCCCTGACCAATTTTGTCCACCGCCTTGGCTGCATCCAGAATTGGACGTGTAGCGCGGTTGGCGAGGAAAACTGCGATCGCCGCCAGCAGCACTGCTGTAGCACCTGTTCCTATTAATAAGGTCAAGAGCAAGTCTCTTTGAGGGGCAAACGCAATTGCTGTAGGACGGCTGACGATTAGACCCCACTTGAGGTTATACGCCTCAGCAAGCTTTTTATTGGCAACGTAAGTGAAAATTTTCTCCCGGTTGTCTGTTTTATGGTTAAAGATCTGCGTCACTAATTGCTCACCTCTTTGCCTGATTCCGGGCACGAATTGGGGAAATTCTGTTTCGAGCTTTTTCTGAATGAGTTTTTGTTCGGAAGCTCCAGCAATTTCGCCCGTAGACTCAAGCAAATAATATTCTTGAGGTCGTTCTTTGGTACCAAATACCTTTTCAACCGCCGCCATAGGGACGCGGACACGGATTATGGCAATAGTTTGACCAGTGGCTTTATCCTTGACTGGGGCAGAGATAAAAAGGCTATAAATTCCATTGGCTTTGTTGGGTCGCGGATCGGAAATGTATGGGCGATCCGTTTTCAGCACTCCCTCAGTATATTCCGCCGTCATGACTCCATTAAAATCGTAGTCCCCCTCCGAAGCCGCTATGATTTTTTTAGCCTTGGGGTCATACACGACAATGCTATCGAAGGAGCCGAAGGTCTCGAGATAGCGATTGAGAATTTCGTCTTTGTCTTGACGAGTGAATATGTCCCGCACCTTGGCGACAGTCAAGAAATTGAGGCTAGACATTAATACCGTGTTGGTATAGGCATCTTGGATGAAGAGATTTAACTTGTCTTGCAGGTCATTAGCATTAACTTGTTCGTTTTGAATAATTTGCTGCTTAAGCCCTTGGCTAGCCGCGAAATAAGAGATTGTGCCGACCAGTACCACTGGAACTGTACCGAGTGCGAGTGCTACTGCGATCGCTTTGGTTCGTAGACTTGATAAACGCCAAAAACGGGATGGATGCCGTTGGAGAGCATTTTTTTGAGCCGGAACGATTTGCTCCTTGTCCTTGAATTTAGTTAATTCGATTCCCTCTTGCTCTTCATAGGAAAACAACCCACGATTAGAG
>JALYGX010000431.1 GCA_030776905.1 Cyanobacteriota bacterium
CGAGAAGCCACTGGGAGAAGGTGGCTTTAGCATCACCTACCTTGCCAGAAATCAAAACGAGCAGCACGTTGTCATCAAAACTCTTAATGATAGAGTGCAACGTAGACCTGATTTTGCAAAATTCCAGCAAGATTTCCTCAACGAGGCGCTAAGGCTTGCCAAATGCACTCATCCTCATATTGTCCGCATTGAGGAATTGCTCCAAGAGGGGGAATTGTGCTGCATGGTAATGGAATACATCGCTGGGGAAGATTTAGCAAGTCGAGTGAGGACTTGGGGTGCAATACCCGAAGCTGAAGCACTTCGTTACATTCAGCAGATTGGTGACGCGCTAAGTGCGGTTCATAGTAAGGGTTTGTTGCATCGGGATGTGAAGCCAGAAAACATTATGCTACGAGCCAATGGTTCGGGAGCGGTGTTAATTGATTTCGGGACGGCGCGGGAGTTTACTCCTAATCTCAACCAGACTCATACCCCATTGATGACAAATTACTTTGCACCGATTGAGCAATATGACGAACAATCACCAGGGGGTGCTTATACTGACGTTTATGCTTTGGCAGCCACACTCTACGTACTTTTGACGGGAGAACTGCCGATACTTGCGCCAGTAAGAGCAGCGGGTGTGCCCTTAGAAGCCCCAAAACAGCTCAATCCAAGTATTAGCAATAGAGTGAACCAGGCGATTTTGCAAGGAATGGCATTTCAGGCACGAGAACGCCCTCAGTCAGTTCAGGAATGGCTGGGATTGCTAGGAGTCAAAGCTACCTTCGTCAGTCCCAATATTAAAAAACAAGGTAAAAAAATTGCGGCTTCCTCACGGCAACGAAGAAGTCTCCCTTGGGGAGATTTAATTGCATTTTTTATGGGTTCGGCTTTGGCAGGCTACCTATTGAGTCTATATTCAACACCGGATTTAGTGTTATCGGTAGCGATTACCGTAGATTTCTTGGCGGTTTCGCTAGCAGCTAAGTCTTCAGGCTGTTTATCTATCGTTACTTTTTTAGCTTGGGCGATCGCTGGAATTATAAATTTAGGTTGGGCAATCTATTTAGTTTGGACGGCAACTGTCCCTTGGGGTGGAATAATACTTGGGATTGTAGTCGGGTTGGCAGCAGCGGCTTCTATCCTAGTTCTAGCATTTCTTAGCGTTGGGAGCGGTGTCTCAGCGGCACAGCGGTTACTGAAGTCGTTTAGCAGGTTTCATACGTTTCTAATTTTGCTGACCACATCTTGGTTGGGGTTGGGATTAGCTTGGCTGTTGCGATACATTAATGCACTACTTCACTCATGAAATACCATCGAGATTTTCCAATATTTATGGTGCAGCAAAGCCGAACTTAATTCGGTTTCCAGTTTTGGTTTATTAAACTTGTGAGGATATGATCTTGCCACTGTCCGTTAATCATGAGATAGTCACGGGCATAACCTTCCACCACAAAGCCAAGTCGCTTGAGAAGCCTACCACTACGTTGATTATGGGGAAGATAAGATGCCATAACTCGGTGCATATTCAATTCAGTAAATACATAGCTAATCGCTACCTTTAAAGCTTCTGTCATGTAGCCTCTCCCCTGAGAAGCCGCTGTTACACTGTAGCCAAGGGAACAGGATTGAAACACTCCACGCACAAAATTAGAAAAGTTAATTGAGCCAAAGATTCTACTCTTGTCTTCCTTCTTAAAAAGAAAGAGCTTAAGGGAGCGGTCAGTACTGAACTCATCTAGAAATTGTTTTACCTGCTCGTACCAGTAACTCTCTGTGTAAAAAGCTGAGGGTCTAAGTGGTTCAAATGGGCTAAGATGAACCTTATTTTCTGTGTAGTAATAAAGGATAGCTGGAACGTCATCTGAGTCAGCAAGGCGTAGGAGAGTTCTGGCACTCTCAAGTTTTGGCAGACCCTTTACCATTATTTTTTTACCATAGATAAACGCAGATGATTTTTCTCTGCGTTTATCAGCGTACATCTACGGTTGTATCTAATTACAAGGGCCGGTAGACACGATAGTTGATTTCGGGGAAGATGTTGTCGATTTCCTCAACCTTTTCTAGCCAACCGCTGTCGATTTTGCCGATTTTGATATCGTCGTATAGCTTATTGAAGCGCATTAAATGCGATCGCGTTCTGCGTACTGCATAAGGCACCATCGTTCCTGTCCGCATAATAAACGCCCAGTCAGACGATTGTGCCAGCAGCAGCTCTCGCGCCGCCTGATTCAGTGCCTTCCACTCCAGCTCATCCGCTGGTTCCCGACACCCCAACTCAATCATCCGTTCAGCAGCTTTATGCAGGTGAGGATAAACCCAAGCATTCGTTTCGTTCAGCCAGTATTCGTGGAATCCCTTATAACCCCAGCTCGATTGAGAGGGCTGGCAGACTTGCTGCGTCGGATAATTGCGCAAATAATCTGCCAGATGCGTCATTTCATAGGTATTCTGGTCATACCACGACTTGCGGAATAAGTAATCGATAAACCAGGGTCCCTCGTACCACCAGTGACCAAATAACTCCGCGTCATAAGGAGAAACAATAATCGGGGGACGCTGCATAATGCCAGCTAGATGATTCGCCTGCTGTTCCCGATTGAACATGAAGTTAGCGGCGTGTTCTGCTGCCTTTTCTCTCGCCCAGTAGGGGTCGTAAAGTGCTTTATCACCCAACCCCAGACCGCGACCCGTAATCTTGTGATACTTGATGCCCGTATTCTTCCGCTGTCCATTCGGCATGATATAGGGCTTGATGTAGTCGTACTCCGCCTCCCAGCCTAAATCCTTGTAAAACTCCCGATACTCCGCCGCACCCGGATACCCCACTTCCGAAGACCAAACCTGCTGGGATGACTCGTGGTCGCGCCCAAACACCGCAACCCCCGTTTCCGTATAGATAGGAGCATACGTACCAAAACGCGGTCGCGGACGAGCGTACAAAATACCATGCCCATCAGTCAGGAAGTAACGCAAGCCAGCATCCGCCAGCATCCGATCCACGCCCTCGTAGTAAGCACATTCCGGCAACCAAATTCCTTTAGGAGGACGACCAAAATTTTGCTCGTAATGCTCGCAAGCCACCTGGATTTGTGCCCAAACAGCCTGAGGATACATCTTCATCAGCGGGAAGTAGCCGTGGGTGGCTCCGCAGGTGATGATTTCCAGGTTGTTGCTGTCTAAGAATTGCTTAAATGCCGTTACTAAATCGCCGTCATAGCGCTCCCAGGTTTCACGAATCCTGCTGAACTCGTTAACGTAATATTCAGCTAGGTAACGGATATGACCGTTGTGTTCGTTATAATCGACTTCCTTCTCAACTAATTCTTCTAATAGAGCTAAGTGTTTGTCGTAACGCTCTTGCAACAGTGGGTCCCGCAGCATTGACACCAGCGGCGGTGTCATGCTCATGGTTATTTTAAAGTCAATGCCATCCCGCTTTAACCCTTCAAATACGTGTAGTAACGGTATGTAAGTTTCAGTAATGGCTTCAAATAGCCACTCCTCTTCGAGGACGTAGTCACTTTCGGGATGCCGGACAAAAGGCAGATGGGCGTGAAGGACAAGAGCGACGTAGCCAGTAGCCATGATGAGTTAGGGGTCGTGAATCGATGGATAACGAGAACTGACGCAAGCTGGAGGGGTTTTACAGTCTTTTAAGATTTTAGGATGAAAGGGACAGGGATCGTCTAGAAAGGGATAGGGTTGTGCAGCGAAGCGCTCTCCTCGCCTCACAATCAACTTACGAAGCGTTAGTCCTGCCGTTGCCAAGTCAGCCTCCTACTCTCCACAAAAACCTGCCAATAGTACCGACAATCTAAAATAGATATTAAATTGTAAGGAAGCAAAGATTCCCCGCAACAGCCAGTCAATCTTACTGTTGTTTATAGCTTTACCTGTTTGTCCCTAGTGCTAAAACCAAATTGCATGCAGGCAGCTCCTGAAAAGTCCGCTGATTCGGAAGCCTCACTACAGCTACTGCTGTTTGTCGATGAACGCCTAAGTTCTCGCAAGGATATCCATCGCATTCGCAGTTATCTAGAAACCTTGAGGACAGAGTATCCCTTTGAACTCATGATTGTGGATGTTGGGGAACACCCTTATCTAGCTGAACACTTCAAGCTGGTGGCAACCCCTGCGCTGATCAAGATTTATCCAAAACCCAGACAAATTCTGGCTGGGAGTAATTTGGTGGCTCAGCTCAAAAACTGGTGGCCCCGATGGCAAAGCTGTGTAGAGGAACGCGAGACTGAACTGTCTGATGGTGCTGATGGAGTCTTTTTACAATCATCCATCAGCTCATCTCCCTCAGCCCCCATGCCGCCATCGTCAATAAGTTCGATCGCTTCTTCTATCGAATTTATGCAGCTTTCCGATGAAATCTTTCGCCTCAAACAGGAAAAGGAAGAACTGCTCGAACAGTTGCAATTTAAAGATCAAGTGGTGTCGATGTTGGCTCACGACTTGCGTAGTCCCCTGACGGCTGCCTCTATTGCCCTAGAAACTTTGCAACTAGACCAACAGCAGCAGACTGATAGTCGTGCTTCTCAATTAACTCCAGCGTTGAAAGCACGGCTATTCGCGCAAGGTCGTACCCAACTCCGCAGTATGGATCGGATGATTACCGACCTCCTGCAAACGGCAAGGGGAACTAGCGCCGAATTCAACATCCGACCTCACAAACTGCTCTTTAATAAACTTTGCCAGAATGTCCTAGCTCAAATGAAGGAGCAGTTCGATCTCAAATCTCAGCAGGTGGAAACGGACATCCCACAGGACTTGCCTTGTGTGTATGCTGATGAAGAATTGGTGCGTCAGGTGCTAGTAAACTTGTTAGATAATGCGATGAAGTACACCCCTTTGGGTGGCAAAATTCACGTCTCAGTTCTCCACCGCACTACACAAAAAATTCAGGTCACTGTTTGTGATAGCGGTCCTGGAATCCCAGAAGAGAATCGCGATCGCATCTTTGAAGACTACTTCCGGCTCAAGCGAGACGAAGCTCAAGATGGATATGGATTAGGTTTATCCCTATGTCAACGAATTGTTCGCGCTCATTATGGTCACATTTGGGTAGATTCAAGTTCCAAAGGCGGATGCTTCCACTTCACTCTGCCAATTTATAGGTAAAACTGGCGGCTCACCCAGCAAGGAGCAGGGATGTAAAACTATTACTACCTGCTATAAATTATTGATAGTTACTTGCCTTTGCCTTCTCCATACACATTCTTAGCTGTTCGGCGAGAACCTGAACGTGGGGTTTCTTGAGCATTGTTAGGTGATTGCCAGGAACCCAATGAACATCTACTCCCCCAACTACCTTGCTCCAGCCCAATGTTGGGTCTTGATGAGCAATACTAGACTCAATGCTGGTTCTTAAAACAGTCATTGAGTTCGGGTAGACCTGCGGAACATAGTTGAGAGTGGCTTGACTGTTAGCTTGGTAGAGACGAAGCATGGGGCGGATTTGTAGTTCGTTCAATATCCGCTGTCTGGACTCCTCAGGCATGGACTTTGCTAAAACCGCTTCACCCAAAGTAGAGTGCCATAAATTATTACTTCCCAGCCATTGAAGCAGCTTATTGAAACTAGGAAAACGCGGGGTAAAGCTGTTACCTTGGTGTTTGTTAGGAGCAATTATCAAATAGAAATAATCGAGAAAAAATGACCAGATATCTCGCGTTACTGTGGTGAGAAGAAACTTGAAACCGCTGCCAAAGGAATGTATATTGCCGGAGACTGGTGCGAGGGTATCAAGTATAGCGAGTAGAGCCACTTGATGCCCCGACGCAAGCAGTTGTTGAGCCATTTCAAAAGCAACCA
>JALYGX010000432.1 GCA_030776905.1 Cyanobacteriota bacterium
GTCTAGACTTCTATCAGTTCTTCTATTTTTTCCTGTCTATGTCATAGATATTCTAGTGTCATACGTAATCTAGTCTGCCTTCTAACTTATAGGCGGATAAGTGAATTTCCAGGCGGTTTTCTCTGCAAGCCTTGCCTAACCGTGTTAGATAGTAAACATTTTTGACAGTGCGACATAGGCTTTTAGGCAAGTACTTTACTTCTACGAAGATGCACTCCCGACCGTGTTTGCTCCTAGGCTTAGGAAAGTTTTATAAAACTTATTTTTCAACTGACAGAAAGCGGTTTTCCTGGGGCGACTGGATACAACGAATGAATCATCGATTGAAGCTTAGGGACTCGGTCGTACTGATGCAGTACTGGTACGACTTTATTATTGATAACAACTTTATTATCCTCAATCTTGTAATCACTGTCCGAAGTTTCAGCGACTGTAAAGATCACGCCTGATTGATTTGAGTGGCTTGCCAGAAGTTCTTGTGGCCAGTCAAGGTAAACTACTTTGTTGTGCATTGGTTGATCTATAGGTTTGAACTTGTGGGTCAAAATCTCCTTTTCCATGAATGCCAGGTATTTCAGTAGTACAGATGGAGAACCCATGATGGTGCCTGAACAAATAGTCTGTTTCCCCTTCACCCGATTCAGTAAATCATTGCCAATGACACTGGCAAACCACTTTGTATCAAGATTGTCACCCCCGTAGAGCATGGATCGATCCTGTTCAAAAATATTCAAAACATTTGGATTCACATGGGGAAATGGATTGTCTTGGAAAACAACATCGCGCGAGTCACTCAGTAACACGCATTGGTAGAGAGCGTTAGTTCTGAGGAAATCCTGATATACTAAAAACCTCCCGCTTTGCGGATGTATCCAATTGGAAGTTGCGGCTCGGTAAACTTCAGCGTAAGCCGAACTGGAGGTTCCTGAAGCCCCAAGTTGAAGAGCGTGTAACAGCCCTCGATACAGCACCTTAAGAGTTAAGTTGCCCGAAATTTCCCGCCAAAGGCTGCAAGCAGGCACTAGAATAACTCGCAGTTCGCTAGCGAGTTCTAAAAATTGAGGCTCTATCTGGGGTTCCACAAACATGACAATGTCGGTGGTCTCTGATGAACAAAATTTGCGTGCTGAAAGGAGGAACCGGGCAAAGTCACCAAACTTAGCATTTGTGGCAAAGGACATAATCAAGTCCCTTGTCCCGCTAGGGTTGCCTATACTGCACTGGGTTCCAGTAGATTCTGGGTTCATTATTCTTGCCTTTTCAGGGAAACTAATTGCAAAGGAATCGAAATGATTTAAGATTCCCTAATGAAGGGGACTCTAATATAGCTCAACCCTTGACATTGGACAAACAAGTTATTATTCAGACAGGCACAAGGATATAGAGTAAGTTTCGCTTGTGGAAAGTAAAGTGTCCTTGAAGTTTATGGCGCTCAGCCTGGAAGTATCGCCGAGCTTGTAGCATTTAGAGCTGAAGACGATTACTATAGTGCTGCAAGCATGGTAGATCTGTACATAAAACTATGAGAATCTTGGTCACCGGTGGTGCTGGTTTTATCGGTTCCCATCTTATTGATCGCTTGATGGCACAAGGACATGAAGTTATTTGCTTAGATAACTTCTATACCGGTCACAAGCGCAATGTCCTCAAATGGCTAGATAACCCCTATTTTGAGCTAATTCGTCACGACATCACCGAACCAATCCGGTTAGAAGCCGACCAAATTTACCACCTCGCTTGTCCAGCTTCGCCAGTTCACTATCAGTACAATCCCGTTAAGACAATCAAAACCAATGTCTTGGGGACTCTGAATATGCTGGGGTTAGCCAAACGAGTCAAAGCGAGATTCTTATTAGCTTCTACATCTGAAGTGTACGGCGATCCGGAAATTCATCCTCAGTCAGAAGAGTATCGAGGGAACGTCAATCCAATTGGCATTCGTAGCTGTTACGACGAAGGGAAGCGAGTTGCGGAAACCCTGGCCTTTGACTACCATCGGCAAAACAATGTGGAAATTCGCGTGGCTCGAATTTTTAACACCTACGGTTCTCGAATGCTGGAAAATGATGGACGAGTGGTCAGCAATTTTGTAGTGCAATCCCTCAAGGGTGAACCCCTAACTGTCTATGGAGATGGTTCGCAAACCCGCAGTTTCTGCTATGTTTCTGACTTAGTAGAAGGACTGATGCGGCTAATGAATGGTGATGCCATTGGACCGATTAATTTAGGCAACCCTGGGGAATATACGATTTTGGAACTGGCTCAGGCTGTTCAGAAAATGGTAAATCCCGATGCTGAGATTATATTCAAACCTCTACCTCAGGATGACCCACGGCGTCGCCGTCCGGATATCACAAAAGCCAAATCTTTGCTTGGCTGGGAACCTACCGTACCCTTACAAGAAGGATTAAAACTAACAATAGAGGATTTTCGTAATCGTGTAAGCTCTCCTGAGATACAGCACTTAGCTTCGATTTAAAAAATCAACATGAACTCAAAGTGCAGAAAACACGATACTCAAAAAGCAAGGATTTTTTGACCCCGAACTTGTATCAGCGAGGAACAGCATCATGCGCGTTTGTGTTATCGGTACCGGATATGTTGGCTTAGTTACCGGTGCTTGCCTAGCCCATATCGGGCATCATGTCATCTGCGTGGACAACAATGAAGAGAAAATTAAGTTAATGAAAGCTGGGCAGTCGCCCATCTACGAGCCAGGACTCTCAGAAATTATGCAGGCTGCAGGTCAGGCTGGACTGCTGGAATTTACCTCAGATCTAGCAGCTGGTGTGGCTCATGGTCAAGTTTTGTTTATTGCTGTGGGAACACCTGCCTTACCAACTGGTGAAAGCGATACGCGCTATGTTGAAGCAGTCGCTCGTGGAATTGGGGCGAATCTTAGCGGCGGCTATAAGGTAATTGTTAATAAGTCAACAGTACCGATTGGCTCTGGCGACTGGGTGCGAATGATTGTACTAGATGGCGTTGCCGAACGTCAGATGTCTCTAGTGGGGGCAGGTGGCGTTTCCGGAGAGGAAGCAACAGCAGAAATTGCCGCCGAATTTGAAGTTGTGAGTAATCCAGAGTTTTTGCGTGAAGGTTCAGCAGTTTACGACACCTTCAACCCAGATCGCATTGTACTGGGAAGCAATAGTCAAAAAGCGATCGCCTTGATGAAGGAACTTTATGCTCCAATTGTCGAGCGTCAGGTCGCAGAAGACAAATCACTGCCCCCTGTACCTGTGGTAGTCACCGATGTCAGCTCGGCTGAAATGGTTAAATATGCAGCCAATGCCTTTTTGGCAACTAAAATTAGCTTCATCAACGAAGTAGCGAATATTTGCGATCGCGTTGGTGCTGATGTTACTCAAGTTGCTAAAGGCATCGGTTTAGACTCCCGAATTGGCAACAAGTTCTTACAAGCCGGCATTGGCTGGGGGGGTTCCTGCTTCCCTAAAGATGTGTCAGCGTTGATTCATACCGCTGATGATTATGGCTACGAAGCCCAATTGCTCAAAGCAACCGTCAGTGTCAATCAACGCCAGCGCTTAATTGCCGTTGAAAAACTCCAGCAAGAACTCAAAATCCTCAAAGGTAAAACGATTGGACTACTAGGGCTGACATTTAAGCCAGATACCGATGACCTTCGTGATGCTCCAGCGCTCAATCTGATCGAACAACTGAACCGACTAGGAGCGAAAGTTAAAGCCTACGACCCAATTATTTCCCAAACGGGAATGCGTCATGGTTTATCCGGTGTCTTTGTAGAAACTGATCCAGAACGATTAGCAGACGGCTGTGATGCCTTAGTAGTGATTACAGACTGGGAGCAATTCCGGAAGCTGGACTACGTCAAGATGGCGAAGCTGATGAACAATCCTGTAATGATTGATGGTCGCAATTTCCTAGACCGGGAAACTGTGGAAAATGCGGGTTTCCGATTTTCAGGAATTGGTCGATAACGTCGTTGGCTTGTAGCCTTTGAGTTTTGGAATTAAACGCCTTTAACTCAAAGCTGACAACTTCACAGGGCAACCTCGTTCAGGTGCCCTGTTTTTAGCTAGATCATCATCTAGTCTCTATAAAGAAGTAGGAGTAGGAGCTAGCCCCCAATAGACCTTACCTTCATAAAGTCTTTACAGAAAATACCAACTCTTCATCAACGCTTTATGGAAAATATCTGTTACATAAATTAATGTAAATGCAAAAGGTTAAGTAGGGTCGCACACTGCCTTGTCT
>JALYGX010000433.1 GCA_030776905.1 Cyanobacteriota bacterium
GAGTTTGGGGGATGGGGGGTTAAATGTAACATTGAAAAAGCCAATTGGTATCAATTGATAGCAGCAGAAAACCTACTTTGGTGAAGCTGCTGCCAGTATCAGCAGTCTTCGTAAAAGTGACGCTGGCGGCTTCCGCATTACCATTAACAAGAAGCAAGGAAGTAATAGGATTTCATCAATGAGTCAAGTCAAAACAGTTTCGGGGCGGGGAATTCCTCTTGTAGGCAATGATATTGATACAGACCGCATTATCCCCGCTCGGTTTTTACGCTGTGTCACGTTTGATGGTTTGGGAGAACAAGCTTTTGCCGATGACCGCACTCAAGCAAAAGGGGAACATCCCTTTAACCAACCCCAGTATCAGGGAGCTAATATCTTACTTGTTAACGGCAACTTTGGTTGTGGTTCCTCACGAGAACACGCCCCTCAAGCACTATCAAAATGGGGAATTCAAGCCCTTGTAGGAGAGAGTTTTGCCGAAATCTTCTTTGGAAACTGTGTGGCGATTGGAATTCCGTGTCTAACGGCTGAACCTGAGACAGTAAAGACGTTACAGGCGCTACTGCAAGAGAACCCTCAAGCTCCCATTAGCGTAGATTTAGAAGCAATGCAAGTCCACTGTGGAGACATCCTCGCTGCTGTATCCCTAGCTGAGGGACCACGGCAAATGCTGACTACAGGCACTTGGGATACTTGTGGGCAACTCATCGCTCAAACTGATCACATTCGGGCTACCACTGTCAAACTGCCCTATCTGAATTGGGGAAGTCCAATGGCAGCAACTCCTTAAGTTTGTAGGGTGGGCAGTATCCACCCTCTTTTTTATAAACTGCCAACCATACATCTTAGATCGTTGAAATTGTTACTAGCAGTTCTTTGATTGAGTTAAAGTTTATTTTTATTTAGTCGGAAGTTATCTTAGCGAAAATGCCCCAATGGCTTACCCAGACTAGACGATTATAAAGATTTGGCAAAGTTCCTGAGTTTTTACATAAATCTCAGCCTATAAGCTTGAGTACTCAATGAAGGTTCTTTCATTGAGATGACTCAAATGAGATTGCTCAGAGTTAAGGTTTTGACCAAAAATAATCTTCTTCTATCGGGTCAGCTAAAAACCAGCCTCCCTCTAGACAACAATCGTTTCCAGCTACCCGATTTCCTCAACAACTCTCGCACGTTTGTTGATTTATTTGATGTCGCTGTGTATAGGGATGGTCAACTGCTGACTAAAATGGCATCTCTTTGCCTCAATAAGCCAGTGATCGCTTTTTTAGTTGAGGAAGAATCGGCTCTTCCTGCCAATTCGTAGACCTGCTGATACACTTCTTCGCACTTGCCCTGGTACACCTCGGCTGGATAGCTTTCGGGCAGTTGGTCTAAAATATCCTTGTTCGCAACCTTAACCCGAAGTTGTTTTAGTGAAAACTCCCAAACCTTTATTTTTTTCTAAGCAGAGCGCCATTTTTATGACTTCGGTTTAGTAGTTAAGCCAAGTCTTTTGTTAGATTCTTTGCCTCACATTTCAAGTATTTTCTGACCACTGACTATAGGGATGCTGGACTAAATTGGCATTGAAGTATCTGGGGTCATCAGAAACTTCCTTGCCGATCCAGTCTGGCAGTTCAATAACTTGATGTTCATCAGTGAGTTCAACTTCGGCGACGATTAAGCCTTGATTTTCACCAGCAAATTCGTCTACTTCCCAAATTAAGCCAGCGAAGTCAATTTTGTAACGGGTTTTTTCAATTATTGGGCGATAACCCTCACGAGATGCTTCGCTAACGCATAAATTATCCAGCATTTCTTGAGCATCCTCTGCGGGAATAGAGTACTCATATTCTGCTCTAGAAATACCTTGAGATAAACCTTTGATGGTGAGATACCCTTGCTCACCCACCAAGCGCACTCTTACAGAACAGCCTTTTTTCGTAGAAAGGTATCCTTGGCGATATATGGTACCCGTAGCAAGCGATCGCCACGCTTCGCCTTTCACTAGAAATTTTCGCTCTATCTCAGTTGGCATAAAGAAAAATAACACTAATTGTTATAAATTAATACAGGCATACCTGGAAAAAGGCGATCGCTACAGTCGTTATTCATGTACTCTTCCAGAGGTGTATGCCAGTTGCTAGAGGCAAAGGATGCCAGCTAAATCCTAGCCTATGTAGATATGTAAGCTAGGTGAGTTTAACAAAAAATGAGTCCTCAAGAAGATAAGCTGATTAATTTAGCAGTCCATGAAAGCTCCGATCCAGAGATGCTCAGACGTGATGCTGAGTCAAAAACTGGTAGTAGTCCCAAGGAGGAAAGCTCCGATCCAGAGATGCTTAGACCTGATGTCGATTTAGAAACGGCTGGTCATCCCTATGAAGAAGATAGGGAACAGCCTCCAGAACCAGATTTTGATATCGCTCGTGAAGATAAGCTTGCCGAGCGTCAAATCAACATTGCAAATC